>CAJQNJ010000093.1 GCA_905479685.1 uncultured Acidimicrobiales bacterium | reverse complement strand
GAACGCGAGCGCACCAAACGCGCCGTGTGTGCTGGTGTGGCTGTCGCCGCACACGATGGTCATCCCCGGCTGGGTCAGGCCCTGTTCGGGGCCGATGACGTGCACGATGCCCTGGTTGATGTCGCCCATCGGGTAGTGCGTGATGCCGAATTCTTCGGTGTTCACGCGGAGTGTGTCGACCTGCTTGGCCGAGATCTCATCCGCGATTGGCTTGTCGATGTCCTCGGTGGGGACGTTGTGGTCCTCGGTGCTGATCGTGAGGTCGGGACGTCGAACCGTCCGACCGCTCTCACGGATGCCGTCGAAGGCCTGCGGCGAGGTCACCTCGTGGACGAGATGAAGGTCGACATAAAGGAGGTCGGGCTGGCCATCTTCACGCGTGACGATGTGGTCATCCCACACCTTCTGGCTGAGTGTCTTTGCTTCTGTGCTCACGGAGATTGAGGTTATCTGGGGGCGTGCTGAGTGCGAGGCTTTCGGCGATGACCGCACCTGGGGTTTCATCGCACAATCGTGCACCTCTCGCCTGAGTTGGAGGCAGAGTTTCGTTCGCAGTACGAGAGCGGACCGTCACCCGAGGCCAGGAATATTCTTTCCGATTTCTTGCTGAGATTGTTGTAATCGAACGTATGTTCGCTGTAGAATTGCAGTACATGCTCGCCCCTCCACGGAGAGCTGTCTCTCGATTCCGATCACGGAATCCAATGGTCAGCTTTGTCGTGCAAGGAGGCGAACACCAATGTCGATCGAGACCCACGACGATTATGTGACCGGTCTGTTGGAACGCCTCCACACAGATGTGGTGGATGCTGCGGAGTTGTCGTTGCTTGGTTTGGATCTGGATCAGCTGAATCGGTGGCTGATCGCCATGACCCGTCTGGTCAGCCAAGCCCAAGGTTTGCAGGCCGCGGCGATGCAGGAGGCCGATGCTGCGGGGTTGTCGGCAGCGTTCGGGTCACGGGTGTTGACCACCCATCTGGTGAAAGAAACCAACGGCCCCGTCCAAGCAGTCGGCGCGGACAGGTCGCTGGCACTGTGGTTGCGCGACTTCCCGGTGTTTCATCGGGCCATGATCGATGGAACCTTCACCCGCAGCCATGTGGTGGCACTCAAAGACATCGACTCTGTGAACGTGCACGGGTTCCTACAACGCGACCAACACATGCTCGTTGATGGGGCCCGGGACTTTGATTGGGTCGAGTGGAACAAACTGGTGGCCTATTGGCTCAATGCCGCAAATCCCGACGGGACACTGTCGGATCCGACCGACCCGAAATATGGGATGACGATACGGACTCGGGCCAACGGCGACGTGGCGGTCTCGATTCTGATGGACCCGATCACCGGTGAAGCGTTCCTCACCATGCACGACGCCGAGGTCGAGAAACTCTCCCGCGCCGAACGCGAAGACCCCAACTGTGTGCCCGAGTCGTTGCGGCACAAGAACCTGACGGCCTTGATGAAGCTACTGATTCGCGGGTGGCGCCGAGCTGACGGCTCCGAACCGACACCGTTGGTCAACATCGTGATGTCCCAGAAGGTCGCCGAAGACCTCCTCGCCCGAACCTTCGGTCATCAGAGTCCTCCCCACGGATGGGATGTTTCGGCCTCCATGGCCGAAACTCCGTTCGCGAGCGGCGTTGACCCGTTTGAACTTCCGATTTCGTGGGATGACATCGACGGGCGTTGTGAAACCATCCGTGGAACACCCGTACATCCCACACACGCATTGGGATTGCTGCTGGCTGGCAAGCTACGACGCACGATCATGACCGCCGAGTCACGTGTCATGGATCTCGGACACGATGTCCGGTTCTTCACCAAAGCCCAACGCAACGCGCTCCTCGTGCAATCACGCGGCCAATGTGTCGATGGGTCACATGCACCCTTCGCATGGTTGCAGGCCGACCATGTGCGTCCGCATTCCAAAGGCGGTCCCACCAACCTCGCCAACGGCGCCATGCGAAGCCGGCCAGACAACCACGCCAAAGGCACCAAACAAGACTGGTATTAGCGACGTACTCTGGCTTCCACGCACACGGTCGGACTTGGCTTCCGACGACGAATCGGGTTTGGTGAGCAGCGAAGTTCTGAATCTGCAGCGCTGGTCGACATGCGGGCTTGGCTGCGCAGTTCTCGAGGCGCCGCAGCCAGATCAACTCGCCATGAAGCTGCCGTCGTCGGCGATTGTGGCAAATGGGTTGTACGCCACCTCCCACAGGTGATTGTCAGGGTCTGCGAAGTACCCCGAGTAGCCGCCCCAGAAGACCTTCTGTGCGGGCTTCACCAATCGAGCGCCCGCGGCGACGGCTGTGGCCAACACCTCATCGGTCTCGGCCTCGGACCGGGTGTTGTGGGCGAGCGTCACGCCACCCATGGATATCTCGGTCAGTGGCTCGGTACCGATGTCCTCGGCCAGCTTGTCGAGCGGGTACAGGCTGAACACGACGCCGGGCATCTGAATGAAACAGATCCCCTCGGCTGCCTGATCGACGGCGGTCCAGCCGAGTCCGTCGAGGTAGAAGGCCTTGGCCCGATCCAGATCGGAGACCCCGAGGGTGATGATGCTGAGTCGCTGGTCCATGTGACGTGTCTCCGCTCAGCTGGCTGGCTCGCGAGCATCCTCGACGACGGCCACTCGGTGCATGACGCGGCGGTGGGGGAGATAGTCGGCAACCGCGTAATGCTGCGTGCCTCGGTTGTCCCAGATGGCAATGGTGCTCGGCTTCCAGCGGAGGCGCACGTGGTGTTCGGGCCGATTGATCCGATCGAAGAGCTCGGTCAGCAGGCGGCCACCTTCGGGAGCAGACAGGCCGATGATGAATCGAGTGAAGGACTCGCTGACGTTCAGATAGGGCCGCCCGGTCACTGGGTGATGGGCGATCATCGGATGCACGGCCGTACCGGCGCTGGTGTACGCGTCGAGCACGCCGTCGTTGCCCCCATCGCGGTACGCGGGTGTTCGAAAAGCGCCCATGTCGTGGACGGCCTCGAGGTTGGCGAGGTCGTCCTTCAGACCTGTCGGAAGTGAGTCGTAGACCGAATACATGCTCGCCCAGAGCGTGTCACCACCTGCTGGTGGGATCACCACACCTTTGAGAATCGAGGCGAACGGCGGCGTTGCTCGATAGGTCATATCGGCGTGCCACTCGGCCGCGTCGGGAAGATCGTCGTCCTTCCACTCGATGATCACCACGTCTTCAGA
>CAJQNJ010000092.1 GCA_905479685.1 uncultured Acidimicrobiales bacterium | reverse complement strand
CGATTCGGCTGACCGGAAGATGTGGACGGCGACATGAGCAACAACGCCGATGGCAACGGCGATGTGGATCGGAGCAACGAGCGAGGCTGTGAAGGTCAGGACCATCACGATCAGCGGTGCCGGGCCGGTATTCCACACGGTCTGGACTCGCGGCACGTTGATCATGCTGAAGCCGATGACGACGAGCAAACCGGCCAGGGTCGGCATCGGAATCTCTTCGATGAACGGAGCCAAGAGAAGGACCGAGACGAGTGCGAAGACGCCGGTCGAGATGTTCGCCCACCGGGAGCGTCCACCCATGCTTTGGATGAGAATCGTGCCCGATAGAGATCCTCCGACCGGGACGCCTCCAACGAAGCCGACCGCAACGTTTGCCGCCCCCTGGCCTCGAAAATCACCCGACGGGTCGGGATAGTTGCCATCGGGATTCGGCACGCTGCCACTGACACCTGCGGCCTGGACCAGCGCGATGATGGCGATGGCCGCTGCGGGGAGCAGAAGGCCAGGGACCAGCGCGAGATCTGGCAGGTTGAGACTCGGCACGGACTGAGGAATCGCGGTGCTGTCGCCGACGACGGGCACATCGAGGCTCGAGACGGCGGCCACGAGGGCGGTCGTGACGGCCACGCCGATCAGGAAGCTGTACTTCTCGAATCGGGTTCGGTTGACAGAGACGATGACAGCAATCGTGATGAGCCCGACGAGCAGGGTGGTCCCGTCGATCTCGGTCCAATGCAGTGCCGTGTCGACCGTGTGGCCGACCTTGTTGCTCTTGTCGCTTGCATAGCCGGTCAGGTCGCCGACCTGACCGAGAATGGTGAGCACACCCAGCCCGCTGAGAAATCCGACCATGACCGAGTTGGAGATGAACCGCACCAGGAACCCGAGCTTGAGAAACCCGAGTGCCAACATGAAGATGCCGACCAGCAGGCTCAAGACCACCAGTTGACCTAGTGCCGTGTCAGGGAACGTATGCCCCTTTTGGAGATGTGCCCACGAACCGGCGTTGGGTGGCACCCTCGGAGGCCGTCGCCGTCGAGCGTTATGGGGCAGGGCTGCCCGCCCTCATGTGTAGATATGGGTGTAATCCTCGCCGCTTTGGGTGGTTGGCGGGGACGCTGCGTGTTTGCCCCGCCGGGGCTCGAAAGGGAGTTCCCGATGACTTGGATACCGGAGTTCAGACGCGCCGATGATGCTGCTGGGAGGATCGAGGTTCGCCTTGGTCATCCGGTGATCGATCTGTATCTCGAGTTCCTCGCTGCGAGGTGCCGGCCGAACACGGTGCTGGCTGCCGGGTTCGATCTGAAGGTTTTCTTCACGCTGTTCCCGGTCGAGCCGGCGGAGGTGACAACGGCGGACGTGTTGGCGTTCATTACCGCCCAACGCGCATCTGCTGACGACACGGTGGTGCGTCTTGTCGATGGCGAGTCGGGTTTGTCGGCGCGCACGATCCAACGTCGGCTGTCGTCGTTGTCGTCGATGTTCTCCTATCTGATCGTGCGCGGCGACGTCGATCAGAACCCGGTCCCGCGTGGCCTGTCGACGCGCCGGTCACGTGATCGCGGTCAGCGTGGTGTTCCGTTGATTCGAACACCGCGAACGCTGCCGCGGGTGGCCGAGCCGGCCGAGGTTGATGCGTTGTTGGAGGCGTGTCGGCGATGGCGGGATCGGGCGATGATCGAAGCAATGGTGCTCGGCGGTCTGCGTCGTTGCGAAGTCCTCGGGCTGCGTCTCCAAGACCTCGATGGGGCGCGCCGCCAGGTGTTCATTGTCGAGGGCAAGGGCGGCCATCAACGCAAGATCCCGATCTCGGCACGGTTCTTCGCGACGGTCGGCGACTATCTGCGTCTCGAACGCCCGGACGACGCGAACACGGACCGGTTGTTCGTCGTGTTGAAAGGTCAACGACGCGGCCACCCGCTGTCGAACGAAGGGCTGGGACAGGTGTTCAAGTCGGTCCGCGAACGCTCGGGTGTTCGGCGGATCACGTGCCATCAGTTGCGTCACACGTGCTTCACGCGGCTGCGCGAAGCAGGCATGGAACTCGAAGCTCTGCAGGCCCAGGCCGGCCACCGCTCGCTCGACACGACTCGCCTCTACATCCACTTGGCGAACGGCTGGCTGGCGGAGGAATACGACAAAGCCTGCGCGTTGATTGATGCTGATATGTTCCTCGCCACCGCGGACGGGATCGGTCGATGAGCGCCGCTGTCCTCGCGGTCGCTGCCGCTTCGACCGAGGCGAGATCCGGGCCGGGCAAGCCGCGCCAGCGCGTCTTTGACTGGCCCCAGATCGCAGCCGTTTCACCCGTTCTAGCTGGGACGATGCAGCGCTACCTCGACCATATCGCATTGTCGTTGCGCCCGGCCAGCGTCGTCGCAGCCAACGGCATCCTGCGCGAGTTCGCTGGCTTCTTGATCACCGACTTCCCAGCGGTCGGCGGACTCGCCGACGTCAACCGCGAACATGTCGAGGCGTTCAAACGACACCTCGGCACCCGGCTCTCCAGGAACAAGACCGGGCGCACCCTGACGCCCCAACGGGTCCGGATCGTGCTCGGCACGCTGCGCACGTTCTTCGAACGCGTCTCAGAATGGGACTACCCCGACGCACCGAAACGCGTCCTGATCTTCAACGGCGACCTCCCCACACCCGACGACCCACTCCCCAAATTCTTGTCTGACCCAGACGCCGCGAAACTGATGCGCGCTGCTGGCGACGCCGACCCGGTCCGACGGTTGGTGGTCGAGATGCTCGCCCGAACCGGCCTGCGAGTCGGCGAGTTCTGCGAACTCGAAGCCAACGCCGTCGTGTTCATGCACGACCGATATTGGCTGCGCGTCCCGATCGGCAAACTCCACAACGATCGCTACGTCCCGTTGCATCACCAGCTCCTCGAGCAGCTCGATGATCACCGAGCGAGCCGCACCGACGACATCGATCGGCTGATTGTTTTCGACGGTCGTCGCCTCGATCGACACATGGTTGCGCGCATGCTCCGACGGGTCGCGAAAGCTGCTGGGATCGGCCACGTCCACCCCCACCAACTCCGCCACACCTTCGCCACCCAGGCCATCAACCGCGGCATGACCTTGGAGGCAATCGCCGCGATGCTCGGCCACAAAACGTTGCGGATGACGCTCGTCTACGCGCGCATCGCGGACCGCACCGTCGCCGACGCCTATGACCGCGTCAGCAACGACATCGACGCCCTCTACACCAAACCGACCGGGCTCAGATCAGCGCCTCGCGGCTCCGCCGCGATGGCCCACCTCGCTGCCGAGTTCGACCAGAAACTCCTCGGCAACGGACACTGCACCCGACCCGCCCAGCTCGACTGCCAGTTCGAATCGATCTGCGAATCCTGCGCCTACTTCTCCACCAACTCCGCGTTCGTCCCGGTCCTCGAAGCCCAACGCGACCACGCCGCCCACCGCGACCAGCACCACCGCGTCGACCTCTTCAACATGCTCCTCGACCGCGCCCGAACCGAGCAGCCATGACCACCACCGCAATCGAATCTCAGATTCCCCTTGACTCGATTACCCACATAAGTGGCGCTTCGGATCTGGGCGTGAGTTCGGCCTGATCGGGTAGGTGGTCCCGGGCGCGACACAGGGGCTCTGCGAGTCTGACGGTGTCTAACGTCGTCGAACCCGGGAGCCCCTGTTGGAGACCAATCCTACGCGCATGTGCGAAGCCCTCGTCGGGCTGCCCGACGTCAACGTGAACGGAGTCGGCGACTGGCCAAGATGGCTGCGAATCGCGATCACCACACGCGCGCAACGACCGACGTGTCCGACGTGTGCTGGCGCGGTGTGGCGTCACGACGACCTCGATGTCGAACTTGTCGATCTGCCGTGCTTCGAACGGCGAACCCGCCTGGTCTGGTCGAAGTCGAGATGGCGGTGCCCGAACCCGGACTGCGACGTCGTCACGTTCATCGAGTCCGACGGTCGGATCGCTGCCGACCGTGCTGGGATGACCGACCGGGCAGGTCGGTGGGCGACGTTCCAGGTCGGCTGTCACGGCCGCGCAGTGTCGGAGGTCGCAGCCGATCTCGGCTGCGACTGGCACACCGTGATGAACGCCGTGAACCACCACGGCCGGCTGTTGATCGACGACCCGAACCGGATCGGCGCGACCACGGCGGTCGGGCTCGACGAGGTGTTGTTCTGTCGCGAGGGCAAGTTCAAGCATCGTCTCTGGTCGACCCAGGTCGTTGACGTCGCCCGAGGCCAGTTGCTCGACGTCGTCCCTGGTCGTGATGCTGCGAGCTGTTGTCGATGGTTTGCTGATCAGCCCGTCGAGTGGATGGCTCGGATCCGTTGGGCGACGTTGGATTTGTCGGGTTCGTATCGGTCGGTGTTCGACACGATGCTCCCGTATGCGATCCAGATCGCTGATCCGTTCCATGTCGTGAAGCTCGCGAACTTTGTGCTCGACGAAGTCCGACGGCGGGTGCAGAACGAGACCTTCGGCCACCGCGGTCGCAAGTCTGATCCGCTCTACCGATCCCGGAAGTTGATGACACTCGCGCACGAGCGGCTCGACGACGAGTCGAACTTGAAGCTGGTCGGGTTGCTCGAGGCTGGCGACCCGAAAGGCGAAGTTCGCAACGCCTGGCACGCGAAGGAAGTCGTTCGCTCGATCTACGCGATCGAGGACCCGGAGTTGGCTGTCGAGTTCGTCACTAAGCTCGGAATCGATCTCCAAGACGACTCCTGTCCGCCCGAGATCCGACGCCTCGGACGCACCATCACCAAGTGGCGCCACCAGATCGCCGCGTGGCACCAGGCGAAGTTCACGAACGGGCCG
>CAJQNJ010000091.1 GCA_905479685.1 uncultured Acidimicrobiales bacterium | reverse complement strand
GTCGGCGACCTCGATGGTGACGGCGACCTCGATGTGGTCGTTGCGAACGATGACGATCCCCACGTCATCTGGCTCAACGGGTAACGGTCCAATGTGTCGCGCAGGGTGCATCCTCTGCGGGGCCTCCCACACATTTCCCACTCGACGTGACATTACGATCACGCGATACTGGGTTTCGTGGCCAGATCTCATCGGGTAGGCGACTATCGATCACACTGTGTATGTTTTTTGCTTGCGACCGCCACAATCGTGCTGGCTCCCCTCGTTCCCGTTTCTGCCCAGGAAGAGTCCGAGATCGTCGTCGATGGCTCCCGAGCAACCGTCACCGTGGTCGCGGCAGCTCCGATTTCACTCGGTGAGGGTTTCCCTGGTGCACGTCCGTACTGGCCATATACATGCCACTGGGACGAGCCATGGACGAACTCCGACGTGATCATCGCTCCGACGGACAGCCCCATACCCGGCCGGCGTTACTACCTCAGGTGTGTGCCCGATGAAAAAAGCGGTTTGGCTGCCATTGGTGACTTCGTCGTGTACGACCCGCTCGACCCCGTGCCTGGCTTCGATGCGGTCACGTCCATCGAGATCCGAGACGTTGCACGCGACTTCGTCGAACCAAACCCCCTGCTCGTGGGAATCAGCCCCGACGGCGTGCAGATTGCAGGAGTCGAGACCTGGTTCTGGCCCGATGGATCGATCGATCGCGTACGGGCGAGCGCACATGCAAATGGGTTGACCGTCACGGTGGAAGCCCGTCACCGCGCGACAACATTCGACGTTGGTGAGCCGGGCGTCGACCAAATCGTGTGCATCGAGCAGATGGAATGGACACCGGGGGCAACGGTGACGGATTGCTCGTACACCTATCTCACGCAGGCAGATGGGTTGACCGTCGAGGCAGAGAGCGAATGGGACTTCGTCTGGTGGGACAACGCAGCACAACCGCTGCCAGCGCTCTACGACACGATCTTTCCCACCGAGATCCTCGAGATCGAAGTCATCGACCTCGAAGCGGTGATCAGCAAGGGCGGTTGATCTCGCAGACTAGGCAATCACAACAAGATCATCGGCGTGGATCACGACACCGTTGTGGTCAGCATCTTCATCCGAAGATGCATGTACAAGCTCGTCGGACGTCATGCGGCTGATTCCCTTGGCGAACACGGTTCCCTCCGGATCAGCAACTTCGATCGGGTCTCGACGATCGAAGCTTCCCTCCACTCGGGTGACACCCACGGCGAGCAGCGATCGTCCACCTTTTTCGAGCGCCTGACGTGCCCCTGCGTCGACCGCAATGCTCGACACCGCGGGCATGGCGAACCCGATCCAGAGTTTGCGAGCCGACAACGTGGTGGGACGAGCGGCAACCGTTGTTCCGACACCCTCCGCACCATTGAGCGCATCGGCGATGACGTTCGGCCGAGATGCATTCGCAATGACGGTGCGCACGCCAGACCAGGCGGCGATCCGCGCCGCAGTCAGCTTCGAGACCATCCCGCCAGATCCGCGCACCGTGCCAGCTCCCCCCACGGCAGACTCGAGGAGCTGATCGAACTCGACGATCTCGTCGATCAGCGAAGCGGACGGATCAACCCGCGGGTCGGCGGTGAGAACACCATCGGTATCCGTGAGGAGAATCAAGGCGTCGGCCGATATCAAGTGTGCAACCAATGCCGCGATGCGATCGTTGTCGCCATATCGAATCTCGGTATCGGTCACCGCATCGTTTTCGTTGATCAGTGGAACGACACCGAGCTCGTGCAAGCGGTTGAGAGTTGAGCGTGCGTGAAGGTATTGGGCACGATCCCCGAAATTGTGCGGCGCGAGCAGTATCTGACCCACCAACATCTCGTGTCTACGAAGAGCCGTCGACCAGGTGTGGAGCAAGGCCGGTTGACCGATCGACGACATCGCTTGAAGTGTCACCGCGTCAGTCGGGCGATCGTTCGCTGCGATCCCGAGCACGGGTAGGCCAGCAGCGATTGCACCGGAGGTCACGATCGTCACCTCGTGACCTCGACTTCGCAGGGCAGCGACTTCTTCAGCGACCTTCTCGATCACCCCAGAGTCGATGACTCCGTCCTCGTCGGTCAACGATGAGGTGCCGATCTTGACGACCACTCGGCTCACGCGTCGTCCTCGTACTCGAATGAAAGATCGCCGATGTGCACCAGGTCACCCTCGCGTGCGCCTGCAGCGCGGAGAGCCTTGTTCACCCCCAGAGAATCAAGACGATTCTGTGCGTGCTCGATCGCGCCTGGGTCGGTCAGATCGCTCAAGCGAACGGCCCGGAGTGCAGGCCGGCCGTGCACCACGTATTGGTCTTCTCGGATCCGCTCGACCGAGATCGTCTCTGCGACAGGCCGGTGTATGACGATCTCGCTCTCATCGAGTTCCGCCTGCTCCACACGCGCTTGCTTCACTGCGTCGGCCATCAAACCCAGCAGTCGCGGGATTCCGTCGCCGGTGATCGAGGAAACCTTCAGTCCGTCGAAGTCGATGGTCGCTGGTGCCATGTCTGCCTTGGAACCGATCACAATTCTGGGTCGGTCGAGAAGGTCCGGTTGGTACGCACCGAGCTCGGCGAGCAGAGCAACCTCCTGCGCTTCAGGGCTGACGCCGTCCCATGGAGCGAGGTCGAGCATGATCAGCAACACTCGAGCGCGCTCCACGTGCCGCAAGAATTGATGACCGAGGCCTTTGCCTTCGGCTGCCCCCTCGATGAGACCAGGGATATCTGCGACGACCATCTCGAAATCCTGGTCGTCGTCCTCGATCCGTACCACTCCGAGATTCGGCTCCAACGTCGTGAACGGATAGTTCGCAATTTTCGGCTTGGCGGCAGAAATCCTCGAGATCAGCGTGCTCTTGCCAACGTTGGGAAACCCGACGAGAGCTACATCGGCCACAAGCTTGAGTTCGAGGCGAAGCCAACGCTCTTGACCCACCTCGCCTTGTTCGGCAAAAGCAGGGGCGCGACGCTGATTCGAAAGGAACCGGGCGTTTCCCTTGCCACCGATACCGCCCTCAGCAGCAAGGAAGCGGTCACCGTGACGAGTCAGGTCGGCGAGTTGGTTGCCATCGAAGTCATAGATCACGGTGCCTTCTGGGACGTGCACCTCGATGTCGGCGGCAGACGTTCCGTGTTTCTTCTTGCTGGTGCCGTGTTTGCCGCTCTTGGCTTTGCGATGAGGATGGTCTCGGAATGCGAGCAACGACGCAGAGTTGTGGTCAGCAACGAGCCAGATGCTTCCGCCGGTGCCGCCATCCCCGCCATCGGGTCCGCCCCTGGACACGTGAGCCTCACGGCGAAACGAGACACAGCCCGCGCCACCATCTCCACCTTCAACGTTGATGTTGCACTCATCAACAAAGTTCACCGTATTCCTCGACACTTCCGGTCGAGATCCGCGTCAACCGACATGGTCACTACGCGAGCTCCGCGCCCGCCAGAGGCGTGCATTTCGTGCGTATACAGACTCATGGGGAACCCTTCGAAGCGCGCCCATCCTGCGGGCAGACGGCGGGTGAGGCTGTGTCGCCCAACTGCATGGGCGAAAGCGTAGTTGGTTCTACTCAGTCAGGATGTCAACGAGCTTGCGACCGTTGCGCGAACCAAACTTCACACGACCGTCCGCTGTTGCGAAGAGGGTGTCGTCTCCGCCTCGCCCAACGTTCTGGCCGGGGTGAAACTTCGTGCCGCGCTGACGTACCAGAATCGACCCAGCGGTGACCTCGCCACCATCGAATACCTTGACGCCGAGGCGCTGTGCGTTCGAATCGCGGCCGTTCCGTGTGGAACCGCCGCCCTTTGTCTTTGACATGATGAGCTCCTTGCGAGTCTTCAGCCAGCCTTGATCGAGGTGACCTCGATACGGCTGATCGCTTGGCGGTGACCCCAACGCTTGCGTTGGTTGGACTTGTTCTTGTACGTGAACCCATTGATCTTTGGACCACGAGTGTCTTCCACAACCTTGATCCCGACCGATGCCTTCTTCAGCTGGTCTGGTGTGGCAAGCACTGTGTCGCCATCGACGACGAGTACAGGGGTGAGAGATTCGGTTGCATCGACATCGCCAATACGATTGACGTCGAGGACCTGGCCCTCTTCAACGCGGTACTGGCGACCGCCAGTTTTGATCACGGCATACATGCGACGCAGGTTATCTTGGCCGACGGCCCTTTCCGCTTCCGATCTTTCCCGCCCCGTTCTCTTCTCGTCGCAACAACCGGTGTGTTCCGGGGGGTGTGGGCACGGGTCAGCCTCGAACGCACACTGCTCGACTGATCAACTCACCCGAAGTTCGTTGAACGGCACACCTTTGTCGACCGAGATGTCCCGAGGTAGCCCGAGCACACGATCGCCGATGATATTTCGCTGAATCTCATCGGTGCCACCCGCGATTCCGGCCTGGAAGCTGCTGAGGACGTGACGAGCAAGTCGATCGCCCTCCTCGGCAGACACATCCCACGCAACAGAACCTGGCCCTTGGATGTTCTGTGCGATCTCGCGAAACATCCACAAGATCTTCGACCCGAACAACTTTCCGAGCGAACCACCCGGTCCGGGTGCTCGCCCAGCCTTCATCTCAGCCCGTGAGCGCATCGCAACCATCGACTTGGTCGTCTCCATTGCATACAAACGCATCAGCTGATCTCGAACCACCGGATCGGTCAACCGGCCATTCTGTCGGGCAGCGTCGACCAAGACATCGAAGTTGGGTTGGGTGATGTCGCCCCCGCCCATGCTTCCAATCGCAACGCGTTCGTACATCAGCATTGCGGTTGCCTGATTCCAACCGTTGTTCAGCTCGCCGAGCAGCCAATCCGCTGGGACCCGGGCATCGGTGAAGAACACCTCGTTGAAGTGTTTGCCACCATCGATCTGATGAATTGGACGGATCTCCACGCCTGGGGCCTCCATATCCACGATGAACATCGAGATCCCGGCGTGTTTCGCCACCTCGGGATTTGTACGAGCGATCAGCACCCCGTACTTGGAGCGATGCGCAAGCGTCGTCCAGACCTTCTGGCCGTTGATGATCCATTCGTCGCCATCCAGCAGCGCTCGCGTTTGGAGACTCGCAACGTCCGAGCCAGCGCTCGGTTCGGAGAACATCTGGCACCACATCTGCTCACCGGTGATGTTCTTCGGCATGAAGCGGCGCTTCTGCTCTTCGGTGCCGAAGTCGTTGAGTACCGGCAGACACATGCCGTGCGAGATCACGTATTCGCTGTCGACCTGGGCGAACTTCGACTTCTCTTCGCGCCAAATCTTGTCGTGCTGTTTGGTCAAGCCGGCCCCGCCATAGTCGGTGTCGTAGACCAGCCCACCAAGACCGGCCTCGGCCGCTGCGGAAAGAAACACCCTGGCGGCGTCGACTCCTGTGCCCCCAACTGCATGCTCATCGAGAAACGCCCGGCAACGAAGACGGAAGGCTTCGGCATCTTCGGTTGACAGAACAGCTGCATCACCCATGGCTAGATTGTATGCACCCATACAATCTGCTGCAGTGCCCGGCTTGGAAAACCTCGCGTCAGAAGTCGATGATCTGGCGGACCACGTCGGCATCTCCCAGCGAGTGAAGCGCATCGTTCACCTCGGACAGATCGAGGCGACGTGAGATCATCCCTGCGAGATCGAGTTGACCGTCTCGATACAACCCGAGGAATCGCTCGAAGTCCGTTCGGACGTCGGAGCTTCCATACATCGAACCGACAACCGTCTTCTCGTTGAAGATTTGTTCGAACGCGTTGAGCTGGAGATATTCATCGGACGGCCCGACGCCGACCACACAGGCGGTTCCACCCCGCCGGATCAGGTCATATGCCTGACGCATCGTTGCTGCGCGACCGATCGCTTCGATCGCGAAGTCAAAACCCTCACCCGCCGTTAGCTCGTTCTTCACAGCTTCGATGTCGTCGGGCGTCGCCGTGTGTGTCGCTCCGAACGCCCGAGCGCGGTCCAATTTTGCCTCGTGCAGATCGATCGCCACGATCACCTCTGCGCCTGCAATCCGGGCCCCCTGAATCGCGGCGATTCCGACACCGCCACATCCGATGACCACCACCGACGATCCCGGAGTGACCTTTGCCCCGTTCAGCGCTGCCCCGACGCCGGTCGTGACGCCACAGCCCACGAGCGCAGCCACGTCGAGCGGAATGTCCTTCTCGATCTTGATCGCCGCTATCGCAGGAACAATCGTGTGTTCGGCGAAGGTGCCGCACCCAGACATCGACCCGAGGGCTGAGCCGCCTCGGGTGAACTGACTATTCGCAAGCATCGTGAACAACCCGGTGATGCAGAGGTTCGCCTGTGCCCGTTCGTTGCAATAGGCACACGCGCCACATGGAGGTGAGAAGGCGACGATCACGTGATCCCCCGGCTCGACGTGTGTCACGCCGTCGCCGACATCGGTCACGACGCCAGCGCCCTCGTGCCCCATCACCATCGGTGGGTCGCCCGGAATCGTCCCGTTCATCACCGACAGGTCGGAGTGACAGACACCGCTGTGGGCGACCCTGATCTGTACGTCGCCACGCTGGATCGGTCGTAGCTCGACGTCGTCGACGACGAGCAACTCGGTCGATGGGATCTCTGTCAGGACAGCAACGCGCATGTACCTACCCATGTTCTTGTGTGTTGGTCATCGACTCGACGAGCGACGCCGTGCAGCACGAGGTCGAAATGTTTCATGGCGTGCACGATAGGCCAGGTCCAAGGGAAGGCGTCGTAGTGTGAGCTTCCTATGACCAACACCATCTCGACCCCTTCGACGCAGTACTCGCTCTCCCTGACTGTGAGTCTGCAGAACGTCCCAGGAGTGCTCGGGCGGCTGACAACAGCCATCGGCGAAGCCGGGGGCAACATCTTCGCGGTCGATAGCTTCGTCGCGAAGGGCCCCACACTCGAACGCACGATCGTCGTCAACTGTTCCGACGTCGAGCACCAGGGCCGTGTCGTTGCTGCTGTCGACGCTCTAGCCGACATCGACTTACTCGACCATCACGACCGCACCTTCCGGATGCACGAGGGCGGCAAGATCGAAGTTCTTCCCCTGTGCGCCGTCGGCGACCGAGACGATTTGTCCATGGCGTACACGCCCGGTGTAGCCCGGGTATGCACGGCCATCGCTGAAGACGAGCGTCTCGCCGACACATACACGATCCGGAAGAACACCGTCGCGATCGTGAGCGACGGCACAGCCGTTCTCGGGTTGGGCGACATCGGCCCCAAAGCAGCAATGCCCGTCATGGAAGGCAAAGCACTGCTCTTCAAAGCGTTCGCCGGGGTCGACGCGTTCCCGATCTGCCTCGACACGACAGACCCCGACGAGATCATCGAAACCGTTGTTCGCCTCGCGCCGACCTTTGGCGGCATAAACCTCGAAGACATCGCTGCCCCGGGAGCGTTCTACATCGAAGAGGAGCTGAAACGCCGCCTCGACATCCCAATCTTCCACGACGATCAACATGGCACCGCGATCGTGACGCTCGCTGGCCTGCGCAACGCATTGAAGATCGCTGGCAAGAACATCGAAGACGTTTCGGTGGTGATGTCAGGAGTGGGCGCTGCCGGTGTGGCCATTGGAAAGATCCTCCTCGGCGCCGGTGTCGGGCATCTTGTCGGCGTGGACTCCAAGGGAGCGGTCTTCGACGGTCGTGAAGACCTCAACTCGTCAAAGCAGTGGTTTGCCGAGCACACCAACCAACGAAGCCTTCAGGGCTCGTTGTCGGACGTGATGGTGGGAGCCGACGTGTTCGTCGGCGTGAGTGCGCCAGACATTTTGACGCCAGTGGACATCGAGTCCATGGCTCCTGACCCGATCGTCTTCGCGATGGCCAATCCAGACCCTGAAGTTCGTCCCGAGTTGGTCGCAGACCTCGTGTCCGTGATGGCCACCGGTCGTAGCGACTATCCCAATCAGATCAACAATGTCCTGGCGTTCCCAGGCATCTTCCGAGGAGCACTGGACGTCAGAGCCACCGACATCACAGAAAATATGAAGCTCGCAGCAGCGGCCGCCATCGCTGATGCGGTGGGTTCGGACGAACTCTCAGCGACCCACATCGTGCCGAGCGTGTTCGACCCCGAGGTGAGCCTTCAGGTTGCCAAGGTTGTTGCGCAGGCTGCAATCGACGATGGCGTCACAAGGTAAGGCCACGAACGTTTCGGGGGAACAAGCGGGTCCCGTCGCGCGCGCCATGCTGTTGCTCAGCGGTGCGATGGTCCTCATACCCGTGATGGATGCGATCGCCAAGGAGCTGTCCAACCAGGGAATGGCTCCAGCCAGCGTTGCCTTCGGGAGATTCGCCGCGCAAACGCTTGTCCTCCTGATCGTGTTCGGAACGTGGCGCGCTGTCGGAACACCTCCTTCGATGCTGCCGGGACGGCTATGGCCGAACCTCCTCAGGGGGGCGCTGCACGGTTCGGCCACAATGATGTTCTTCGTGGCCCTCAAATACATGCCGCTCGCCGACACGATCGCCATCTTCTTCATCGAGCCGATGATTCTGCTGCTGCTCTCATCGATCTTCTTGAAGGAGGTGGTTGGGTGGCCTCGGCGAATTGCTTCCGTCGTTGCCTTCGGCGGTGCAATTCTGGTCATTCAACCGAGTTATGCCTTGTTTGGCGCGGTCTCGCTACTGCCTCTTGCGGCGGCAATGCTCTTTGCGTTCTACCTGCTCGTGACTCGCTGGGTGAGCATCGACGAACACCCACTCACGATGCAGCTGTACTCGGGAATCGGCGCCATGTTCACCATTGGCCCAATCATCGTTGTTGGTGAGTCTCTCGGTTCGGTCGACTATTCGATCACCATGCCGGAATCCAGCGGCCTTCTGCTCGCGATTGGCGTGATGGGAACCGTCTCGAGTGTGGGACATGTGATGGTAGCGAAAGCGTTCAGCCTTGCGCCTGCGTCGGTACTCGCTCCCTTCAGCTATCTCGAGATTGTGACGGCGACCCTGCTTGGATTCGTTGTCTTCGGCGACTTCCCAGGCCCGATGCAATGGCTGGGAACCGGAATCATCGTGTCGATGGGGTTCTTGATCTTCATCCGCGAGCGACAGCTCGAGCGCCTCACCGTAAGTGCAGCCGGCCCGGCACCAACCCTTTGATGGGCAGCTCAGAACTGATTCATGGTGTTGTCGACACCTTCGGCCTTCAGCGCTTGGTCACCGGAGAAGTACTCCTTGTGGTCGTCACCGATACTCGATCCAGCCATGTCTTGGTGTTTGACCGTGGCAATGCCTTGGCGAATCTCCTGGCGCTGGACTCCCGCCACATAGGCAAGCATTCCCTCCTTGCCGAAGTATCCACGGGCAAGATTGTCCGTGGACAACGCGGCAGTGTGATAGGTCGGCAACGTGATCAGGTGGTGGAACATGCCCGCATCACGTGATGCGTCGGATTGGAAGGACTGAATCTTGGCATCAGCCTCGATGGCGAGGGCGGTCTCGTCGTATGCGGCTGCCATCAGCTCGGCCCGCTCGTACGAGCTCATGTCTTTGCCTTCCTCGGCCCAGGCATCGAACACCTGCTGACGGAAGTTGAGCGTCCAGTTGAACGACGGCGAGTTGTTGTACACAAGTTTTGCGGTCGGAACCACTTCACGAATTCGATTGACCATGCCCGCAATTTCTTCGACGTTCGGCGTAGCGGTCTCGATCCAGAGAAGGTCAGCACCGTTTTGCAGGCTCGTGATGCAGTCGAGTACCACCCGGTCCGCCCCGGTGCCGTCCTTGAACTTGTACAGGCCATTGGGCATCCGAATCGGACGCACGAGTTCGCCGTCACGTTTGATGAGCACTTCATCATCACGGGCATCGTCCAACTCGACCGGTTGAACGTCGAGGTAGGCCATGTATTGGCTCGCCAAATCGCCACGCTCTTCAACAACAGGCAGCTTCTGCGTCAGGCCAGCTCCGAGCGAGTCAGTACGGGCGACGATCACGCCATCGTCCACACCGAGCTCGAGGAACGCGTACCGGACGGCATTGATCTTGGCCAGGAAGTCCTCATGGGGAACGGTGACCTTTCCATCTTGATGGCCACATTGTTTTGCGTCAGACACCTGGTTCTCGATCTGGATGCAGCACGCACCTGCTTCGATCATCTGCTTGGCGAGCAGGTAGGTCGCCTCTTCGTTGCCGAAGCCGGCGTCGATGTCCGCGATGATCGGAACGACGTGGGTCTCGAAGTTGTCGATCGCACTGATCGCAGCCGCCTCTGCATCGAGATCACCTGCGCCGCGTGCGGCATCAAGGTCGCGATAGATGTGGTTCAGCTCTCGCGCATCAGCTTGTTTGAGGAAGGTGTAGAGCTCCTCGATCAACGCGGGCACACTCGTCTTTTCGTGCATCGACTGATCCGGAAGAGGTCCGAACCCCGATCGAAGCGCAGCAACCATCCAGCCCGACAGGTAGAGGTAGGTCTTGTCGGTCGAGCCCTTGTGCTTCTTCACCGAAATCATCTTCTGTTGACCGATGAACCCGTGCCAGCACCCAAGGCTCTGGGTGTAGCGGGTGTTGTCGAGCTCGTAGTCCGCGATGTCCTTACGCATGATTTCGGCTGTGTACCGGGCGATGTCGAGACCGGTGCGGAAGCGGTTCTGGAGCTTCATCCGGGTTGCGGACTCGGCACTGATCGCGCTCCATCCACGACCGCGTTGCTTGCGAAGGGATTCGAACGTCGAAATGTTCTCGTGGTATGTGCTCATTGAGTTGTTCTTTCTGGTTCGCCAGATTGTGTTGGGTGGACGGGTCAGTCGTCGATCGAGGTCTCGAAGCCGAGCGCCATGTACATCGGCATTTCGCGCATTTCATCCAAGGTCAGCTGATCAGGAGTATCTGCGTATGGCGATTCATTCATGACGAATGGAACCGCTTGGCTCGTGTTCGACATGTTCATCGAATGTGGTGGTGTCATTGTTCTTGCCTCCTTCGTGGGGTGAATCCACTATCGGCTGCGCCCGGAGCTCGCGCCAGCGACATCTGGGGTTAAAAGAGGTCTTTCTTTCCATTATTCAGGAATCTGATTGATTCAAGAACTCCTTACTGATTCAAGAAATATATAAGTTTCGCTGATTCGCTCTTTCGACACTCGAAGAGAGGCGACGGTTGGTTCGGCGCAATGTGACACCGCGGGCTAGAACAGGGGCTGACCATACGGAGACGAAATGACACTGCTGACCACAGATACCGCGCTGGTGACCGGGGCGTCGAGTGGAATCGGCGCTGCAACGGTTCGAGCGCTTCGAGCCCGCGGTGTTGCCGTACTCGCCGCAGCGCGAAGGCTTGACCGTCTTCACGAACTCGCCGAGGAAACTGGCTGCCTCGCAGTCGAGCTCGACGTGCGCGATCGAGAACAGGTGGCTTCGATCGAGCACACGTATGACGTCGACATCCTGATCAACAATGCAGGCATCGGCCGGGCCATGCACTCACTGGCCAAGGCTGACTTCGAGGACATCGAACGCACCATCGACACGAACGTGACCGCGGCTATTCAGATGATTCGAGCGGTACTACCAGCCATGACCGCCAAGAAGCGAGGACACATCGTCAACATCAGTTCGACGGCCGCTCTCTACCCAACTCCATTCGCACTCTACGGGGCCAGCAAAGGAGCGATTCACAAACTGTCGAGAGACCTCCGTCAGGAATTGAAGGGCAGCGGGATTCGGGTCAGCGAGATCAACCCCGGCCGTGTCGAAACCGAGTTCTACAACGTCGCGATCGATGACCCTGAACAGCGCGAGAAGGCAGCCAATCCCGGAATCACGCAGCTATCTGCGGCCGATGTCGCCAACGCAATCGTGTACGTATTGGATGCACCATGGCACGTGAGCATCAACCAGCTCGAGATCGTCCCGTCCGAGCAGTCCTATGGCGGGTACCAGTTCACCCCGATCCAGTAGCCGAAAACGAGATCAGCCCGAGCGCCATGCGCTCGGGCCGATCACGAGTTCTACGAAGCTGTCGAGATCAGATCTCTGACCGACGAGCTCCCATCGTTGCCACCACGCCGAGGGCCAAGAGTGCAGCGCCGACCAATGCCAACGTCGAGGAATCTGCACCGGTCACCGCCAGATCCTCTTCCTCTTCCTCAGCTGTCGTCTCAGCATCCACCGGAGCTGCCTCTGCATCAACAATCGGAACCCACGTACCGCCCCTCTGGGATTGGTCGAGCGTGCCAGCGACGAGCCAGAAGTTCGGACCGATCTCGGCAGTCACTTCGAGAGTGAAGTTGCCATCGGCATCGGTGGTCGCCTGGAGGGCGCCCGCAATATCACAGTGCTGGAGGAGCGAGATCGCCGCCGCAGAGGCAGCGATGTCTTCGTCGCTCGAAACGCCGGGTACAAGCTCATCTGAAGGCGACGTGCAGGAACTAACCAGGACTTCGGACTCTGGCAAGAAGCCAGACCCGATTGCGGTCACTGTGTGCTCTCCAGCTTCGGGAACCGTTTGAGGGTCGGACACGATTGTCCCGACCACCGGTTCATCCTGTGCGCCCGCCGCTGATGCAAATGTGACAAGCAGTAGTGCTATCGCCGCAAGAGCTGAAAGAATCTTCTTCATTGCAAACCCCCCTAGGGTTCTCCGGCCAATTCGGCCACTTGTGTTACCGAACGGTAGATCACCCGTTATTAGACGTCTGCATCAGGGGCAAACAAAAGTGACGTCGATTTCCGACGACAGCACCTCGCCCGATCACGAAGACAAGTCGAAACTCTGCGTAAGAGCCGACTCGATCCGGTCGACCTCAGTGAGCAGGTTGGGTGGGTTGGTCGCGTCGAACCGGTAGATCCTGCTTCCTGCAGCCGGAATCCGATCTTCGGGGGCGCCATACACATAGTTGTCGGCAAGTCCATCGAGTTCGACTTCCCCAAGTCCCGCGAGCGCGCTCTTGATCCCCTCAGGGCTCAGATCGCCGGCCGCCACTGCCGCTTCGAGCAGAGCACGAGTGGCGATCGACTGGAAGTACCCCGACAGATTGAACGTGTTCACATTTCCGTCACCGTGCGCGTCCCAGACTTCGTTGAACTTGGCCATTCCGGGCTCGTCCGAATCGAAGTTCGGAGTATCGAGTGCGACGTAGAAGTTCTCCCAGAGTTCCGGTGAACCGGTTGCAAACAGATTCAGGTACGAGGGCAGCGATCCCAGCCAGACCGGATCAAAACCGAGGGCGGCAGCTTCCTGAAGGATTGCAGCCTGTTGCGCGGGAAGACTGATGGTGAACACCACGGTGCAGCCGGCGTCATTGAGTCGTGTCACCTGTGCGGTAAACGCCGCATCGAGCCTCGTGAAGGTCTGCTCCTCGCTGACGTCGAAGCCCAGTTCGGTCCCAGCATGATCGACACCTCTCGCACTGTCATTGCCGTACTTGTCATCGACCTTGAGCGTGCAGAAAACATCTGCATCTGACGCCAAACCCGACTCGTTGACGTACCAGTCAGCGAGATTGATCATCTCGAATTCGTACGCCGTGCCGTTCGGCAGCAGGTTCGCCTCGAGCCCCCACTGGCCCGCAAGTGAGCCCGGCACAGCAATCATCTCGTCCTCTTCGAGGAATTCGACCAGCGCCTGGGTCGGCGGCGTCGACAGCACTTGGGCGATCATGACCACGTCTTCTTTGATCCGCTGATACTCCTGGACCGTTTCGGCCTCGCTGTCCTTACCATCTGCTGGCACGAGTTCGACCTGGTATTCACCACCTACGCCACCCTGTGCGTTCACGTCCGCCCAGAACGCCTCAGCGCCACCGAGGAGAGCAACGCCTACCAGTGCAAGAGGCGTCGTCTGATCGGTGATGTAGCCCAGCTTGATCGTCGAGCCATCAAAACCACGTGTCTCGGTCGGGGGACCCGCGGGCTCAGCGGGCAGGGACGTTGTCTCTTCGGAAGCGGCATCGACCGTCGAGTCGACCGGGTCCTCTGTCGGCGCTTCAGTCGTCCCCGTGTCAACGGTCGTCGTGGAACCGTCGGCTTCGGCTCCGGTGGCGTCTTCGGTGTCGCCGCCTCCTCCGCACGCAGCAGCGACCAGCGACAACGCAAGCAACCCTCCGAGCAGATTTCGAATGCTGCAATGGCTTGATATCACGATTTCTCCCCGTCGACTGCCAGGCTAGTTGTCTGAGACGTTATCTGGATCGACGTTGGATCTGCCCGCGAGACGTCTCCGCAAGCGGCGGATCATGCCCGCGATGCCCTC
The DNA here is from genome assembly GCA_905479685.1 of uncultured Acidimicrobiales bacterium. Classification (GTDB taxonomy): domain Bacteria; phylum Actinomycetota; class Acidimicrobiia; order Acidimicrobiales; family SHLQ01; genus SHLQ01. Next base: position 11,512 of record CAJQNJ010000091.1, on the reverse strand, counting down.
GGGAGCGAAGATCAGGAAGACCACGAGCAACACACCGAACAGGATCTCGCTGAAGCTTGCCGCGCTGAAGATCCCGTTGTCGGCAGGCGAATCGCCAACAAGCGGGCGGTCGACGATCGGAATCGTGAAGTCGAAGAGTCCAGCGAACTCCTGGACGAGTTCTGGTAGCGGACCGAGTAGCAGAGCACCGATCACCGCGCCGTAGATCGTGCCAAGTCCGCCGACGATGATAATGGCGACAAATCTGATCGAAAGGAAGAGTTCGGCGGCGGGATTGCTGGGTGAGATGAAGCGCAGGCTGATGGCATAGAGCGCTCCTCCGAGACCGGCCATGGCGCTCGAGATCGCGAACGCAGCGATCTTGTACCTCGCATTCGACACACCAATGACTTCGGCGGCGACGTCACGATCCCGAACCGCCCGCATCGCCCGCCCCGGACGGGTGCGGATGATGTTGCGCCCAACGAGGGCGGTCAGAGCCACCATGATCCAACAGAGGTAGAAGATGCCTTGCTCGCGGCTGAAGTCCCTCCCGAATATGTGCAGCTCACCGAAATCGACCGGCCCAATCGCAAGCGAGGCGGAGTTGACGGACTTTCCGTCGAACCCACCGGTGACCGAGGTCCAGTTCTCCACCACGTAGCCGGTGATGAACACCAGAGCCAACGTGACGACAACCAGGTAGTTCCCCTTGAGCCGTAGGGCGAATGGTCCGATCGCCACCCCGACGAGCGCGCCGATGAGAATGGCAGCGAGCATCCACGCCCACATCGGCCAACCGTGATCAGCGCCGAAATAGCCAACGGTGTACCCGCCGATGGTCAGCAACGCGGCGTGGCCGAGAGAAACCTGGCCGGTGAACCCCGTGAGAATACTGAGGCCGATCGACGCAACAGCAAATGCACCCGCGTTCGCCAGCACGGTCATCCAGAAGTCGTCATCGAGCACGAGAGGGGTGACAAGAAAGATGAGGACTGCCAGCCCAAACATCATCCTCGTCAGCTTGTCGGGCAGCAGCTTCATCGAGGGTGTAGCGACCCGCGCCGCGTCGGCCCGGCTAGACACGTTGAACCGCCCTCGTGCCGAACAATCCGTTCGGGCGCCACAGCAGCACGATGATCATGAGTACGTAGGCGAGCACGACTTCGAATCCGCTGCCGATCCAGTCGAAGTCGAGGTACCCAAGAGCCATCACCTCGACCACCCCGATCACAACACCACCAGCCACCGCACCTCCGGGCGAGTCCAGCCCACCGATGATCATCGCAGGGAACGCACGAAGGGCGATGAAGCTCAAACCTGGGGTCAGCACTGAACCGGTTCGACTGGTCAGCATTGCCCCCGCCACGACGGCCACAGCACCAGCGATGGCCCACGAGATGGAGAAGCTTCGCCCCACCTTGATTCCCTGAGCGGCCGCTGCCTCCTGATCGAATGCGGTCGCCCGCATCGCAATGCCGATTGTCGTGAACCGGAAGATGGCGAAGAAGCCACCGAGGACGAGTGTGGCGAAGCCGACCGTCCACATGTCGACATGTCGAATACTCACCCCAGCAACTTCGGTGACTCCGTTACCCCAGGGCGTCGTCAGGACGTATGCCGGTTCTGACCACAACGTACGTACGGCCTGTTCGATGATCAACAGGACGCCGAGAGTGATGAGCACGATGGTGAAGGGTGGGCCGTTGATCATGGGGCGGATCACCACACGCTCGATCCCTGCAGCTACGCCGGCCATCACGACCATCGCCAGAATCAGCGCCACAAAGAAGGGCAGAGACCAGTCATCACCGAATTGGTAGACGAGGTAGGCGCCGAGAAGAACGAAACCCCCCTGAGCGAAGTTGAACGTTCCGGTCGCTTTGTACACCACCACGAATCCCAATGCGATCAGGGCATAGATACCGCCGAGGGCTATCGCTGCGACGAACAACTGGAAGAACTTCTCCATGGTCAGCCCGCACCCAGATACGCAGCGACGACCTCGGGGTGCACGGTGACGACGTCTGGTGTCCCGGTCGCGATGACCCTGCCGAAGTTCAACACCAACACGCGATCGGCGATGGCCATGACGAAATCCACGTCGTGCTCGACGAGAAGAATCGCCATGTCCCGCTCGGCGCGCACCTGCTGGATGAGTGCTGTCATGGTGTTCCTCTCTTCGAGGTTCATACCGGCCACCGGTTCGTCCAACAACAGCAGGGTCGGTTCCATCGCCATCGCCCTGCCCAACTCGATCCGCTTCTGGATGCCGTACGGCAGTAGCCCCACAGGAGTGGATCCGAACTGATCGAGATCGAGGAACTCGGCGATGTCCTTGCAGATCAGACGATTTGCGATCTCCTCTCGCTTCGCACGGCCCACCCATATCGCGCCCGCCGCGAGACCTGTCTTCATCAGGTGGTGGCGTCCAAGCATCAAGTTGTCGATCACGTCGAGGTTCGCGAACAATGCCAGGTTCTGGAATGTCCTCGCGATCCCGAGATTGGCGATTCGGGCCGGCCGCTTGCCCACCAGTTCGATGCCCTCGAACAGGATCGAGCCATGCCTCGGGGTGTACACCCCATTGAGGCAGTTGAACAGCGAGGTCTTCCCAGCTCCGTTGGGACCGATCACCGCGAGCAGTTCGCCCGACTCGACCTCGAAGTCGACATCGAGAAGGGCGCTCACGCCACCGAACTCGAGCGTTGTCGCCGATACCGAGAGGAGGGACCGTTCAGCCATGAGACGTCCCGAGGGCAGCGCCCAGGTACAGCTCACGGACCCGTGGGTCGCTCTCCAGTTCCCTGCCGGGACCTTCTTTGGCAACCTGCCCGGCGGACAGGATGTATCCGTAGTCCGAAATGGACAGCGCCATGGCCGCGTTCTGCTCGACGAGCAGAACCGTCGCCCCTCGCTCGTTGATCTCTGTGACGATGTCTCGTATTCGGGTCACGACCATGGGCGCAAGACCAAGTGAGGGTTCGTCGAGGATCAACAAATCGGGAGAGCTCATCATGGCCCGTCCGATCGCCAGCATCTGCTGCTCGCCCCCAGAGAGGTATCCCGCCTGGTCAGCTTTCCGGTCGGCCAGAAAAGGAAAGAGCGAAAAGACCGCGTCGCGGTTGGACGCGACCTGCCGACGATCTCGCAACGTGACTGCGCCGGCACTCAGGTTCTCGTCGACCGTGAGCTCTGCAAAGATGCGGCGGCCCTCCATCACCTGGGCGACCCCAGCCGACACGATGCCCGACGCGGACATGGTCGAGACCGACGTTCCTGCGAGCCGAACCTCGCCATCCACAATCCTGCCGTCGTGGTACGGAAGTAGACCCGTCAATGCGCGCAACAGTGTGGTCTTGCCCGAACCGTTCCGACCGAGCAACGAGACGATCTCGCCGCGTCCGACCGCCAGGCTCACTCCTTGGAGCGCCACGATGGCGTGACTGTAGGCAACGCGAAGGTCGGTGACCACGAGCAACGGGTCATCAGATCGGTTAACCATCAGCGTCCAGAATGGTAATGGATGCCGACAGATATGACGATTGCAGCAGCGTTTCTTCGATGGACACGAGTGCATGACGCCGCTTCAAGCGGAAAGAAACGGTGTGGTGGCCCAAGCGTTGGATCCGCTCAACTCGCAGTGCACCACCGTCAGTGGTGCGGATGGCTCAAAGGATCTGACCGGCCTCGTACGTCGCGGCGATCTGGTCCTTGTACATCTCGTTGACCACGTTCCGTTTGACCTTGAAGGTTGGAGTCAGTTCGCCTGACTCCGTCGAAAACTCATGTGGCAAAATGACGAAGTTTCGGATGTGCTCAACCCGGGCCATCAGCGGATTCACATTCATCGTGATCAACTGCTCGAGGTGTGCCCTGACGGCAGAGGCTTCATGAAGTGCATCCCGGTCCAGCTCGTGCTCCGTTGCGAACCGGCCGGCAGCTTCTGGTTCCAACGTGAGCAGAGCGATCAGGAAGCGTTGCTGTTCGCCGATGACAACAGCCGTGCCGACGATGTCGATCGTGCTGAGCGCTTCTTCGATGTTCTGGGGAGCGATGTTCTTACCCCCCGAGGTGATGATGATGTCCTTCTTTCGGCCAATGATGGACAGGTACCCATCCTCATCGAACTTGCCGAGGTCGCCCGAATAGAGCCAGCCATCAATGAGGGTTTCATCGGTCGCTGCCTGATTCTTGTAGTACCCAGCGAACACGTTCTTGCCTCGAACCAGAATCTCCCCATCCTCGGCAAGCTTGACCTCCACACCCGAGAGTGCCCGGCCCACGGTGCCGAACTTGTTGGCGCCCGGCAGGTTCGTCGTTGTCGGGCCCGCATCCTCCGACTGCCCATAGAGCTCGGTCACGGGAATCCCAACCGAGGCCAAGAAGTCGAGTGTCGCCGAAGGAATTGGAGCTGCGCCAGAGACCAACACCCGGCACCGGTCCAGGCCCAAGGCCTTGTGAATCTTGGAGAGAACCAACTTGTCTGCGACCGCGTACTTCGCACGAAGTGCAGCGCTGGGCTGTCGCCCAGCATTCTGTTCGGCGATGAACTCCGAAGCGACGGCCTGAGCTTGCGTTGCGATCTTCGCCTTCGCTCCAGTCGCGTGCGACAGTTGGCCACGAATGCCAGCTTCGAAACGTTCCCACACGCGCGGGACTCCGAAGAACGAGGTTGGCCGCACCTCTTTGAGATAATCGGCGAGTTGTAGCCCGTCATGGCAGAAGTACACCTCGTACCCAAAGACAAGCGCCATCGACATCGAGCTCGTTTGTTCGGCGATGTGAGAGAGAGGCAAGTAGCTGAGCGCCACCTCATCGTTGGTGAGGCTGACCGAATTACCGAGTTGTGTCGAGGTCCAGAGAAGATTCTCGTGCGTCAACATCACCGCCTTCGGCGGACCGGTCGTACCTGATGTGTAGATGAAGTCTGCGACCTGATCATCTCGAAGGCCCTCGAGCCGTGCGTCGAGCTCGGTCGCCGGTACCTCGTCGCCGCGTGCGAGGAAGCCGGACCAGGAAAGCACTCGCGGATCGTCGTGCTCGCCGGCTCCCTCCATGAGGACGATCGTCTCGAGCTTGGGCGCCTGATCCCACACTTCGAGCACGCGTCCGAGCTGCTCGATCGTCTCCACGACCAGGAGTGGAGACTCCGAATGGCTCACGATGTAGCCGATCTCCTCAGACGAACACGAGGTGTAGATACCGGCCGAGATCCCACCTATCCGCATGGCGCCCAGGGCCGAGATGACCCACTCGGGACGGTTTGCGCCCAGGATCGTGACCACCGACCCTTCGGTCAGTCCCAGTGCGATCATCGCCCGACCGGCCTGGCGTGTCAGCCGGTTGTATTCGCGCCACGATGTCGTGCGCCACGAACCGGTCAGCTTGTCATGTAACGCAGGACGATCCCCGACTTCCTTTGCATGTCGCTCGAGGTGATGGAGAATCGTGCTGGCTGGCATGTGGATCCTTTCGAGGTGTTGTGCTCACCATACGCGCGCTGGCGAGATCAGGCCGGAGTCTCCTGCGGTTGACACTTGTCAAGCTAGATCATCTCCGCGCTGTGTCCGACGTTTCGTTCGGAATACGCTGCGGGAATGGCCACAGGTTCCACGACACGCTCGATTTCTGACTCAGTCTCACGTCTGCGAGCGACATTCGACTCAGGGGTCACCCGATCCCTCGACTGGCGAGAGGCCCAGATCGATGGTGTCATCCGATTCTTAGAGGAGCACAGCGGGGGGCTTCTCGATGCGATGCAATCCGATCTTGGCCGGCCGCGCGCCGAAGGGTGGCTCGCCGACCTGGCGCCAACGGTCGTCGAAGCCAAGTACATCAAGAAACACTTCCGGAAGTGGGCGTCTCCCCGTCGAGCGAAACTCCCGCTGGTCCTCCTCCCGGGCTCCGCCCGAATCATCCCGGAGCCACTCGGCGTCGCGCTGATCATCTCGCCATGGAACTATCCCGTCAACCTGGTCCTCGAACCGCTGGTAGCGGCGCTCGCTGCTGGGAACGTCGCAGCCTGCAAACCATCCGAGCTCGCTCCAGCGACGTCACATCTCATCGCCACAGAACTTCCCGCATACCTCGATGACGGCGCCATCGCGTTCTTCGAGGGTGGACCAGAGGTTTCAACCGAATTGTTGGAAGAGCGTTTCGACCACATCTTCTTCACCGGCTCTACCCACGTGGGCAAGATCGTGATGACCGCCGCAGCAAAACACATCACACCCGTGGTTCTCGAACTCGGCGGAAAGTCTCCCGTGATCGTCGCCGACGACGCCGACATCGACGTCGCGGCAAGTCGAATAGCGTGGGGGAAGACACTCAACGCAGGTCAGACATGCATTGCACCGGACTACGTGTTGGTCACACCAGCCAACCGTGATGCCCTCGTTGACCGCATCGCTGCGACATGGACGTCCTTCTATGGGCCCTCGCCAATGGAAAGCGCTGACTTCGCGCGAATTGTGTCGGAGAAACATCATCAGCGACTCATCGGACTTCTCGACGGTCAGACCATCGCCTTTGGAGGCGACAACGACCCGGCAGCGAAGTATCTCGGGCCCACGATGGTCATCGATCCAGATCTGTCGTCTCCGTTGGCCAATGAGGAAATCTTCGGCCCGATTCTGCCGATCATCACGGTCTCTGGAGTCGACGACGCCATCCGTTTCGTGAACGAACGCCCAAAGCCTCTGTCGTTGTATGTCTTCAGCGGCCGCGGTGACATCACCGAACGGGTGATCGAACGGACGAGTTCGGGTGGCGCCTGCATCAACCATGTGCTCTTCCACTTCGCGCCCCCAGAGCTGCCATTTGGAGGCGTCGGACCATCAGGCATGGGGCGATATCACGGAAAGAGCGGATTTGATACCTACTCGAATCTGAAAAGTGTGCTCAAGAAGCCGGTGGCTGGCGAGCACACCCTCACGTATCCGCCGTTCACCGAACGGAAGAGGAAACTCCTCCGCAAGCTGACCTAGGCCGCAGTGTGTGCCTGCGTGTAGCTGGCGAGAAACTTCTCCAGACGCTCCAGAGCAGACTCGAGATCTCGGACGCGGGGAAGGAAGACCAAGCGGAAGTGATCCGGGTCGGGCCAGTTGAATCCTGTGCCCTGAACGAGCAGGATCTGTTCACTCCGCAAGAAGTCCAGAACGAATTGTTCGTCGTTCTTGATGCCGAACTTGTCCACGTCGATCTTGGGAAACAGGTACAACGCGCCAGCTGGTTTGGTGCACGAAAGACCGTCGATCGAATTGATCATGTCGTGCGCGACTTGCCGCTGCTCGTAGAGGCGTCCGCCAGGTGTGATGAACTCGCTGATGCTCTGGTATCCGCCGAGCGACGACTGGATCGCATGTTGGGCGGGCACGTTTGCGCACAAGCGCATGGAGGACAACATCTTGAGCGCTTCGATGTACCTCATCGCGCGGTCTTTGTCGCCACTGATCGTCATCCATCCAGACCGGAAACCCGCCACGCGATACGTCTTCGAAAGACCGTTCAACGTCAGGAACACCACATCATCGGCGAGTGAGGCGATCGACGTGTGAAACGCATCGTCGTACAGGATCTTATCGTAGATCTCGTCTGCCATTACCACGAGGTTGTGCTGACGGGCAATGTCGACGATCTGCAACAACATTTCTTGCGAGTACACCGCACCTGTTGGGTTGTTCGGGTTGATGACGACGATCGCCTTGGTCCGATTCGTCACCTTCGCTTCGATGTCGGCAAGATCTGGCGACCAATCAGCACTCTCGTCACATCGGTAATGAACAGGTGTGCCGCCGGCAAGCGTGGTTGCGGCGGTCCAAAGCGGGTAGTCGGGACTCGGGATCAGCACTTCATCGCCGTTGTTCAGTAGCCCCTGCAGCGCAAGCCCAATGAGCTCTGAGACACCGTTTCCAACGTAAATGTCATCGATCTCCACCCCAGAGATTCCCATACTCTGGTTGTACTGCATCACCGCCTTTCGGGCGGAATAGATGCCCTGAGAATCGCAGTAGCCCTGGGCGGTGGGCAGATTGCGCATCATGTCGACCAGCACCTCTTCAGGGGCCTCGAACCCGAAGGGCGCTGGGTTTCCGATGTTCAGCTTGACGATCCGATGGCCTTCTTGCTCGAGTCGCGTTGCCTCATCGAGAATCGGCCCGCGGATGTCGTACAGAACGTTGTCGAGCTTGCTCGACCGTTGAATCGGCTCCGGCATCGTCTAGCCCCGCGGCGTGGAGATCGTTGTGGCTTCTGGTCTCATCCCGCCCGAGTGTAGACAGGTGCCCGGGGTAGAGCGCCTCACCCACCCTCGACATGGCGAATCCAGTTCACCAACTGGACGCTCCGGTCGATCAGACCCACATGTAGCGAGGCGATCCGAAGATCGAGCTGCGGCGCAATGGTCAAGAAGGTACGGACGAAGCCCGTCGACCAGGCATCGCCCAGCGCTACGAGTTCGGGCATGTCGCCCTCGAGAATGAGCACCGTAGTCATGCCATTCTCTAGCAGGAGGACGGCCGCAGGCGGAATTCGGGGTCCGACCCCGGTCAGACCCAGTCAGAGCAGATCGACGAGAACTCTGATCAAATCGGTACTTGTGATGATGCCGACCAGCGTCTGATCGTCGTCGACCACGAGGACGGAGTGGATTGCACCTCCGGAAAGATGGTCGGCAGCCGTGCGAAGCCGGTCGTCCTCCTTCACAGTCACGACATTGGTCGACATCGCATCCTCGAGGGTGAATTGGTGATCGAGGAAGGTACGGAGCATCCGGTCGTCGGTGCCCTCGACGTCATAGACGAGCTTGAGAATGTCCGTGTGCGAGATGATCCCCGCAATTCGGTCGCCGTCGACGACCGGGACGTGATGGAAATCGACCGCCTCGAGGAGCTCATAGACCTCCGAGATCGGCTGTCCGAGATACGCGGTCAGCGGCTCGCGGGTCATGACATCGGAGATCAGTGGTCGGTTCTTCATACCTAAAACCTAAACCCTGCGCACCGAGATCATGCGACAAACAGGCCAAAAGGTCCCACTGCTGTGAGAGAGTCCTCCGGCTCGGACAGACGGCGACGATCTCGATCTACGCTGCGCTCATGGACGACAGCGTCGAGAACTGGTCAGCCTTCGATGCGGCTGCCAAGGAAGCTTCCCTTCGCTCGGAATCCGAATCGTGGGACACCAGCGCGCCGGTGGATGCTGAGCCCGGGGACATCCCCGTCATCGACGTCTCGGCCTATCTCGCCACTCGAGACGCGCAAGCCCGTGCCGAGGTCGCAGTCAAGCTGACGCACGCGTGCGAGACGGTGGGCTTTTGGCAACTCGTCGGCCATGGGATCGCACGTGAAACCATCGACCACATGTTCCGAGCCGTGCGGGCCTTCCACGCCCTTCCGCTCGAGGTCAAGGAACAGGTACGCATGGATCGAACGGACTGGCCACTGGGTGGCGTTGGATATCTGCCTCTTGGCAATCGCAAGCTCCCACGCAGGGCCAAGGGCAACCTGAATGAAGCCTTCGTCTTGAAGGGCGACCGCGACATCACCAGCGAGGACAACCAGTGGCTGCCAGAGGCAGAAGCTCCAGGGTTTCGTTCCACGGTCGAAGGGTTCGCGGGCACGCTCGAGAATCTCGCTCTTCGATTGCTGCCGATCTACGCAGTCGCGCTCGGTGTTGAACCCGACTTCTTCGCAGCAGGGTTTCGCCACCCATTCTGGCGCCTCCGTATGACGCACTACCCCATCGACGATTCAGCCCGTGGCAGCGACGAGGAGTTCGGCATCGCCCCACATGTCGACACGACATTCTTCACGCTTCTCCTTCAGGACTCCCCCGGTCTCACCATCTACAGCACGCCCCGAGATCGATGGGTGAACGTGCCCCTCGTCGAGAACGCATTCGTCGTGAACTCAGGCGAGCTGCTGAAGCAGTGGACGAATGACCGATTCTTGAGCGTGCGACACTTCGCAAATGCGGACCGCGCGAATGTTGACGGCACCGCCAGTCGTTACTCGATTCCGTTCTTCGTGAACGCGACCCGCGACTACCCAATGGAGTGCATCCCGACCTGCACGGACGAGACCAATCCACCGCGGTATTCGACGATCACCTACAACGAGAGCCAAGGCGTCATCCAGGGCGAGTAGCAACAGGGCTACGGCCGGCTTCGAAAGGGTTCGAGGTCGAGGTCACTCGCCCCTGTGGCAATTCGTTGCGCGACCGCCTCGCCCAGAGCAGTGGAGTGTTTGAACCCGTGGCCACTGCACGGCGACATCACGAGCCCGGCTGTTGGTTCATAGCCGACCCGACGACCATCTGGCACGGCGATCCACGGGTACACGACCCGCACGTCTTCAGGCTGCATGACGTCGTACGGGAGTTGTGCATCGGCCGCAATACGTGCGGTCTCGACGACGAAATCTTCCCAGCGTTGCCCGGCCACCGGCCGCTGCTCGGTGATGATGAAGCCGCCGCACTCATGCAGGAGCTCTACCCCGGCCCGGGCTTCCAGCTCCCTCCACAGCTCGTGTGACCGTCTGACGAACGGCATGTATTGGGGGCCTTCTCCGACCGCTAGCCGCGTGATCCGGGTCTCGGCTTTGGTCGATCCGAGGTCGTGCGGCGGCTCGAATCGATCGAGTCCGAGCACCCGCAGTCCAAGCTCTGTCGCGTGAAAGACCACGGCCGAACCCATCGCACCGAGTCCCACGACTATGAGGTCGTAGTCCGCGTTCGTCATGTGCGAGTTCTAGTTCGCCATGCCGCCGACTGCGCAGCCCGACCCCGATACGATCTGGCTATGTCAGCCGACCAGCAAGATCTCGACGCAATCGTCACGAGCCTCGAGCTCGAGGAGATCGACCGCAACCTCTACCGGGGGCATCCACCGTATTGGGAGCGCGGACGCCTCTTCGGTGGAATCGTCGCCGCACAGTCGCTCGCTGCTGCGTACGGGACGATCGAGGACATCCACGTCCACTCGCTACACAGCTACTTCCTTCGCCCTGGAGACCCCGACATTCCGGTCATCTACGACGTCGATCGAATTCGTGATGGACGGAGTTTTGCCACTCGTCGAGTCGTCGCACGGCAGCGGGGAGAGGCAATCTTCAACCTCTCAGCGTCCTTCCACAAGGTCGAAGACGGGTTTGATCACCACATGGAAAAACCAGATGTTCCTGGACCCCTCGACGTTCCCTCTGCTGCCGACTATGGGCTGACGCCGCGTGACTACCTGCCTCGGAATTGGGCCCCGAATGGTGTTCCCGTCGAGTTCAGACATCTTCAGGATCCGAAGGATTGGCAGCCCGGAACCCTTCAGCGGGACATGTGGATCCGAGCCAATGGAGTCTTGCCCGACGATCCGATCACACACCGTCTCATGCTCACATACCTGAGTGACCTGTCGCTTCTCGGCACCGCGGTCCGTATGCATGCACAAGACTTCGAGCACATCATGGCTGCGAGCCTTGATCACGCGATCTGGTTTCATCGCCCCTTCCGGGCTGACGAGTGGCTGCTCTATTCGACC
>CAJQNJ010000090.1 GCA_905479685.1 uncultured Acidimicrobiales bacterium | reverse complement strand
GTCGGGGAAGGTGGCGCCTGGACTCAATCGGTAGTTCGCGGTGAAGCACACCCAGCCAGAGCGAGCCAGGTGGTGCAGCAGTGGGAGTCCCTGTTCGGTCTTGTCGCCCATCACCCAACCGCCGCCATGGAAGTAGAGCAGCGCCGGTCGGTTGCTTCCCCCGTCGCGATGGCGGTAGACGTCGAGTCTCAGAACCCGTCCAGCAATCTGCTGGAACTGTACATTTCTGATCTTTTCCACCTTTCGACCGTGAATCGGGGCCGCAAAAAGCACTCGCCGGAGCGGCACGGTTGTGCTCGGGGGTGCCATCCCGGCTCGCGTCAGCTCGTTCTCGACGACCTGACGTGAGCCGCGGCTTCGTGCGATCAGGAGGACCGAACCGACCCATGACGCGGGGAGGATCACGAGTCCGACCCAGCCGATCGTGTAGTCAAGTGCACCGAATTCGACCAGCACGGTGGCAGCGATCATCTGCGCGGCTGCGTGCTGCGCGGGGAGTTCGATCACTACCCACGACCACAACATGCTGGGAAGAAGGAGCCACTCCCACCTGATCGGGCGTAGCGCGTTGAACACCGCTGCTGAAGACCAGACGCCGAGAGCGAGCAACAGGATCGACGGGATCACGGGAGATCTGTTTCGCTCACGGATTCGCGATCGGTGAACTCGACCACGTCAGCGGCACCTCTGATCCGTATTCGAAAAGGCGACAACGCCTATGACTTGGCGGAGAGAGGGGGATTCGAACCCCCGGTGACCGTAAAGCCACAACGGTTTTCAAGACCGACGCAATCGTCCGCTCTGCCATCTCTCCGCAGACGAGGATAGCGAATGCGGGGCGTTTGAGACCCGACTGCAAGCGATGGCAAGATCGATTGACGCGCGCCCCTCAGGTCGGCAAGTGTGCCGCCCATGATGTGGTAGCGACCGATGGGCGGGTCTAGACTCGTCTTCACTGCGCTCGTAGCTCAATTGGATAGAGCATCTCGCTACGGACGAGAAGGTTTGGGGTTCGAGTCCCTACGAGCGCGCAACCTCAAGTCGAGACCTCTCCAAGTCGAGACCCCCGCTCGACAACCGTGGACGCCAACACATCCGCCCCACCTCAACTCGAGACTTCCGCTCGACAACCGTGGACGCCAACACATCCGCCCCACCGAGCGGTTCTGTGCAGCGTGGAGTGTCAGGTTGGCACATCAGCCTTCACAGAAACTCCGTCGATGCGTTGGATCGCGCCTGCAGGAGGGCGAAGACCGGGAACATCAGTTTTGCCGGGGAGCGTCAGTTCTGGTTGCGCCACTCCGATTTCGGATAGGTGCCAAGGCGCTTCATCTTCGTGCAGAAGAACTGGAGCTCTTCGAATGCGTTGGCGATGCGAGGGTCCGATGGGTGCCCTTCGACCTCGGCGTAAAACTGTGCTGCGGTGAAGCTCTGATCGATGATGTAGCTCTCGAGTTTCGTGATGTTGACGCCGTTCGTGGCGAACCCGCCGAGAGCTTTGTAGAGCGCTCCTGGAACGCTGCGAGTCTCGAAGATGAGGCTGGTCATCGCTGGCCCGGCAAGAGGATCGGGCTCGATCGATGAACGCGACATCACGACCATTCGCGTCGTGTTTCCGAGCCGATCCTCGATCCGGGTGCGGAGAATCTGCAAGCCGTAGGTTTCAGCAGCGAGCGCGCTCGCGATTGCGCCAAAGGTCGGATCATTCCGTTCGGCAGCCTCTTTGGCCGCTCCAGCCGTGTCACCGAAGTCCATCGGTTCGACACCGAGCTCGCGAATCAGCTCGCGGCATTGTGCGAGACCCTGTTCGTGTGAGGCCACAGTCTTGAGGGTCTCCAGGGTCGCCCCGGCAGGTCCCAACAGCTGGTGCCGCACCGGCTGGTAGTGCTCGCCGATGATGTACAGGCTCGATTCGGGAAGCAGGTGATGGATATCTGCAACACGGCCACCCAACGTGTTCTCGATCGGGATCATCGCCAGCTCACACGATCCGTCTTCGACCGCAGCAAATGCTTGGGCGAATGTATCGAAGCCAACCGGCTCCATATCCGGGTAGGCGTGGGCACACGCCATGTGTGAATAGGCGCCGGGGACTCCCTGGAATGCGATGCGTTGTCGTTCAGCCACCTGAAGACTCTACTGGCGAGAACATGTGGGTCGATGGTGTGAGTTGGTCGATTGGTTGCCACCATGGTGCTGTGGATGAGACGTCGTTGCGTTCGTTGGTCGGACAGATTCGATCTGGTGAGACCAGTGCTGACGAGGCGGTCACGCTGCTCCGGCGCCTTCCTTTCGCCGAGCTCGCCGACGCGAAGATCGACCATCATCGAGCGCTTCGTCAAGGTCTCCCGGAGGCCGTGTACGGGCCCGGCAAAACCCTCGACCAGTGCGTCGCAATCGTTGCTGAACTCCTCGACAATGGCACCGGCCCAGTCCTCGTCACCCGGGTGAGCGAGGCCCAACGAACGGCGCTCCTCGCCGCACACCCAGGCGCAGTTGCCTCGGGCGGTGTCTTGACCTGGCGAACCGCCGAGCGCCGCCCCGGTGTCGTCGCGGTTGTGACGGCCGGAACAGCCGACACCCCCGTAGCCGACGAGTGCGCCGCCACGCTCACCGCGTATGGAGTTGCGATCGATGTCGTCAGCGATGTCGGGGTTGCAGGCTTGCATCGTCTGCTCGCCGAACTCGATCGATTGACGTCGGCCGACATCGTGATCGTCATCGCCGGTATGGAAGGTGCACTCGCATCGGTTGTTGGTGGCCTGTGTGCCCGACCGGTGATCGCCGTACCGACAAGTGTCGGGTACGGAGCTGGTCTCGAAGGAGTGACCGCATTGCTTGGCATGCTCGCATCGTGCGCTGCAGGGGTCTCAGTCGTCGGTATCGACAACGGGTACGGCGCTGCCGTGAGCGCGATTCGTGCCCTCTCTTTGGCGACCCCATGACTAGAACGCTGTGGGTTCATCCGTTCAACGGAATCGCAGGCGACATGATGCTGGGAGCGCTGGTCGATTCCGGCGCGGACGCGTCCATGATTCGCAGCGACCTCGGATCGCTCGGTGTACCTGGTTGGTCGATCAAGACTGAGCAGGTGTTCCGCAATGGCATCGGTGCGATCAACCTCACGGTCGACGCTGACGAGGGCCATGTCCACCGAACTGCTGGCGACATCATCGAACTGGTCGAGCAGGCGGATCTTCCACCGCGGGTCGTCGAGCGGGCCACGCGAGTGTTTCGGGCGCTCGCCGATGCGGAAGGGCACGTCCACCGCGTCGACCCCTCCACCGTGCATTTCCACGAGGTCGGAGGCATCGACGCGATCATCGACGTGGTCGGATCCTGCCTTGCGCTCGAACAGCTCGCCGTCGACCACATCGTGGTCGCTCCGGTCGCCATGGGCCAGGGCATTGCGAAAAGTGCACACGGGCTGATCCCGAATCCAGCGCCCGCAACAGTTCGCCTGCTCGAAGGTGTTCCCGTTCGAGGCCTCGATGTCCGAGTCGAGCTGACAACGCCGACCGGTGCGGCCCTTGTCGTCGCCCTGGCCGACGCCTTCGGTCCAATGCCACCGATGTCGATCACGTCGTCTGGTTTCGGGGCGGGTGACAACGAGCTCGACGAGCACCCGAACGTCTTGCACGTGGTCCTCGGAGACGCAGCTCCTTCTGTTTCTGCAGGTGACCAGCTGACGGTTCTCGAGGCAAATGTTGACGACTTGAGTGGCGAATACCTTGCCCACGCCATCCAACAACTGCTCGACCATGGGGCTCTCGATGCCTGGTTGACGCCGATCCAGATGAAGCATGAACGCCCAGCGGCCACCGTGCACGCGCTCATTCATCCCTCCGATGCTGAAGCAATTGGAGCAGTCCTGCTCCACGAAACCGGATCGATCGGGTTCAGGGCGTACGGTGTCGAGCGGGCGGCAACCGAGCGTTCGACGGATCGAGTAGACGTCGGAGGCAGCGAGATTCGGATCAAGGTCACCGCACACACAAACAAGGCCGAGTTCGCTGATGTGGTCGCTGCCGCCAAGGCCTTGGGTCGCCCGGCGTGGCGGATCGCAAGGGAAGCCGAAGCGCAGTGGAGTGCTGACAACCCGTCGTCGTCGGAGGGAAGAGACTCACCGTCGCAGCGCGTACCATGAGTTCGTGATCAACGATCGTCTGTACTTCCGCCAGCTTCTCTCCGGTCGAGACTTCGCCCAGAACGACCCATTTGCGCAGCAGATGGTCAACTTCGTGTACCTGATCGGAGATCGAGAGACGCGAGAAGCCGTCATCGTCGATCCGGCGTACGACCCTCGCGGCATTCTCTCGATTCTCGAAGCTGACGCCATGACGTGCATCGGGATGCTCGGGACCCACTATCACGCCGACCACGTTGGCGGATCGATGATGGGCCTGCAGGTGTCCGGTGCAGCCGAGCTCCTCGGAGAGATCAGCGTGCCGCTGCACATCCAGGCCGACGAAGCCGAATTCGTCAAGAC
Organism: uncultured Acidimicrobiales bacterium; assembly: GCA_905479685.1. Lineage (GTDB taxonomy): Bacteria > Actinomycetota > Acidimicrobiia > Acidimicrobiales > SHLQ01 > SHLQ01. The sequence goes on along the minus strand of CAJQNJ010000090.1, from coordinate 3,033 downwards.
GGTGACCGGACTTGGCGATGCTGATCTGTCGCTTCACGATGGGAGCGATTCGATCGAGGTGGGGTCAATCACAATCGAATTGATGCACACCCCTGGCCACACGCCAGGTTCGCAGTCCTTTCTCGTCGAGAACAGGCTGGTCGCGGGCGACACGTTGTTCCTCGAGGGCTGTGGCCGCACCGATTTGCCTGGTGGCGACCCCGCCGAGCTGTACAACAGCCTCACGAAGGTCCTATCGAAGGTACCCGACGACGCAATCTTGTTTCCTGGGCACCAGTACTCGCCGGCGTCTTCAGCGACGATGGGCGACACGCGCGCGCAGAACATGGTCTTTGCGCCAAAGACCGCCGAGCAATGGATGTCGATGTTCGGGAACTAGCCGGACCGTGGGTTCCGGTCAGCCCGTCTGTGAATCGATGATGGACGACGAGAACCACAAGTGGTCACAAGATGGGCAGCTCACACGAACATTTTGGCCGATCGGGTCACCGAGGTCGACCTCGTACTGCCCGCCACAGTTGAGACATGTCGAGTCGAACGAGCTGTCGAGAAGTTGCTCCATCGCTTCCGTCTCTTCCGTCGAACCGGTCGGTTCCGTCGGTTCCGTCGGTTCAGCCTCGGGCGTCGCACCCCTATTCGCCTTGGCGATCTTGCGTTCCTCGCCACCGAAGAACTTTGACCAGATTCCTTCGGGTTTCGGCTCTTCGGAGGGGCGCATGTGAGCCCAGGGATCCTCTTCTCGTTCCTGCTCGGCGCTTTGGGCGGCGGAATCGTCGAGTCCTACCCAACTGACGTGGGCAGAAGTTACCGAGGATGAACCGTCGGTGCTCGGCGCGGTCTGCGACGCTGCATCGGAGACCGACTCGTGGTTCTCGCCTGTATTGGGTGATATTGGAATGACGTTGTCCAGATCCGATAGGTCGGCGAATGGCGAGTCGTCCTTGGGGTCTGGGAACGCCGAGTCGAGCGTTGTCATGTCGCTGAGCTCGCCTTCGATCGCATCGGCGGTCGCCACCGAGTCGAAATCGCCCTCGTTTTCGAACTCGCGGGGCAACTGGTAGAGATTTCCCACCTCGGTTTCGGCCGCCAATACGCCGTCGGAGTCTTCCGAAGCGAGCAGAACGCGGTGTAGGTCGGACAACATGTCGATGACATGTTCGAGGTCGGCGGCGTCGAGTTCGCCGGACAGCATCGTCGCGGCGGTGCAACACACGTCGTTGAAACGTTCACGGTCCGAATTGGAGAGGTTAGGCATGATGGTGTTCTTTCTCGATGTTCATGTTGCTTCACCTGCGTGGGTCGGTGCTTCGTTCCACTTGCGGCATTCTGTATCTTCCGTGGGTGGCGTCATCGGGCGCGGACACACGAAAACACCACTGTGGAATAACTATCGGTGTACCAATGTCCGAAACTGAGCGGTTCAGGGGAAATCGTTGGCCATCGGGCAGCCGTTGCTCAAACGCTCCAGTTCAAGACACGATGTGTCGAAGGTCTGTTGTGCCCATGCCATGAACAATCGTCTGGTCGATGGAAACCAGCGAGCGTGAAGTACGCACTCGTATCCGGCGCTGTCGATCGATCAAGGAAGCCCTTCGTGCACCCACCAGCCACAACCGAGAACTCGGCGATGACAATCGCCCGACTCGAGCGTGAAGTCGCCGCTGCAACTGAGCGAGCGAACGTCGCAGAGGACCAGCTCCGACGAGTCCATACTGCCGTCCGAGCGTTCAAACAGAGTCAAGCGAATGCGAAAAGCCGTCGAGATGAACTCGTTCGCGCCGCACGTGCGCAGGCAGAGAAGATCGTCCACGAGGCAAAACAGAGCACAGCCCAAGCACCGACGCGTCTTGGCGAGGGTTCTATCTATGGCTCATGGCTCGTCTCAGATCCGACCCTTGACGAGCGGCTCGACGATTACCTACGCAGCGACTTCGAGCCGGATCAGTCTCGTGAGTGGATGCTCAGCGGGTAGTCGGCAATCGGGGTGCGCATGTCATCGGCGCATGAATTCGATTCCCCTGTGAGTTCGAGCAGGCACGGACGGATTGTGCCCGTCTCTCGGACACTCGCCGATCCGGTTCCGACAGACCATCTGCGTCGCTGTATCCCTGAATGACAGCGTGCCGCGCACTCGACGTCCGAATCAGCCGAAGGAAACGAACGATCCCCCCGACCGAGGCCAGGGGGATCGATACGAGTTGTGCGCGAGGGGGTGTGTGAGTTCAGGACATATGCAAGGCGATGGGCGCGTGTTGTTCAGGACATGTGCAAGAGAGTTTCGGCTGATGTGGGTGTATGTCGAAACGTCGGTTGGTCATCTTGTCGGTGGTTCTCGAGGGTCGGTCCCAGGCTGTTGTAGCCCATGAGTTCTCGCTCTCTGAAGCAACGGTGTCGCGATGGGTGGCCCGCTATCGAACCGAGGGTGAAGCCGCGTTCGAACCTCGATCGCGACGACCGAACACGTCGCCGGCACGTGTACCCGACGAGGTAATCACCTTGATTGTCGAGTTGCGGCGAACCCTCAGCTCGAACGGGCTCGACGCGGGTCCAGCAACGATTGGGTGGCATCTCGAGCACCATCACCAAACCGTCGTGTCGAGCTCAACAATCCGCCGGCATCTCATTACCGCCGGGCTCGTCACACCCAACCCACGGAAGCGACCCAAGTCATCGCTCACCCGATTCGTCGCTGATCTCCCCAACGAGTGCTGGCAGACCGACATGACCCACGTGCAGCTCGCCAACGGTGACGATCGAGAGGTCCTGACATGGATCGATGACCACTCCCGATTGGCCCTCTCGATCACCGTTCACAACCGGGTCAATACCCCCATTGTGGTCGCCGAGTTCAACAAAACTGTTCAAAAACATGGACTCCCAGCGTCAGTGCTATCCGACAACGCCATGTACTTCACCGCCCGATTCGCACGCGGCGGCAAATCCGGGCCGAACCGGTTCGAGCAACACCTCGTGGCGCTCGGCGTCGATCAGAAACACTCACGACCGAACCGGCCCACCACCTGCGGCAAAGTC
>CAJQNJ010000089.1 GCA_905479685.1 uncultured Acidimicrobiales bacterium | reverse complement strand
CTGGTAATCGTCCCCTCAAGTCGCTGAGCGACATGCTGAAGGGTAAACAAGGCCGGTTCCGTCAGAACCTGCTCGGAAAGCGCGTTGACTATTCAGGGCGTTCGGTCATCGTGGTTGGCCCGACGTTGCGACTGCACCAGTGTGGCCTGCCGAAGTTGATGGCGCTCGAACTGTTCAAGCCATTTGTGATGAAGAAGCTCGTCGACACCGACGTAGCCCAAAACATCAAGTCGGCCAAGCGTATGGTCGAGCGTCGCAAGCCGCAGGTGTGGGATGTCCTCGACGATGTCATCAAGGAGCACCCAGTGCTCCTGAACCGTGCACCGACGCTTCACCGTCTCGGCATCCAGGCGTTCGAGCCCGTGCTGGTCGAGGGTAAGGCCATCCAGCTTCACCCATTGGTCTGCACCGCCTTCAACGCTGACTTCGATGGCGATCAGATGGCTGTCCACCTGCCGCTGTCGGCGGAGGCACAGGCTGAAGCACGTGTGCTCATGCTCTCGGCGAACAATGTGCTGAGCCCTGCCAACGGCCGTCCGCTCGTCACTCCGACCCAGGACATGATCATCGGCGCGTTCTACCTGAGCCGTCTTGTCGAGAACGACAAGGGCGCAGGTCGTACCTTCCGTGATCTCAACGAGGTTGAGATGGCCTACGAGATTGGCGACGTCAGCCTTCACGCCGAGGTGACCTACCGTCATCCATCTCTGCTCGAGACCCCTGCCAATGGTTCTGCCGCCGTCTATACGTCGACGACCGTTGGTCGCATCTTGTTCAACTCGGTGCTTCCCGATGACTTCCGGTTCATCAACGAACCGATCGCCAAGGGCACGATGGGCGACATCGTCGACACGCTGGCACGCGAGTACCCAAAGGCTGTGGTTTCCACTTCACTCGACGGGATCAAGAACCTCTGCTATCGCTTCGCGACGCAGTCGGGTCTGACGGTTTCGATCGACGACGTGAAAACACCAGTGACCAAAGCGGGCATCCTCGACGCACACGAGAAGGACGCAGAGAAGGTCGAAACCCAGTTCCGACGCGGCATCATCACCGATGGTGAACGACGTCAGAAAGAGGTCGAGATCTGGTCCGAGGCCACCGAACAGGTGAAGAACGAGATGGAGGCTGGGCTGAAGGCCGAGCTCTTCAACCCGATCGACATGATGGTGACCTCAGGTGCTCGAGGAAACATGATGCAGGTCCGCCAGATCGCAGGTATGCGCGGTCTTGTGGCGAACCCACGTGGCGACATGATTCCTCGTCCGATCAAGAGCAACTTCCGTGAAGGCCTCGCAATGCTCGAATACTTCATTGCAACGCCGGGTGCTCGCAAGGGCCTCGTCGATACGGCGCTTCGTACTGCTGACTCGGGCTACCTGACCCGTCGACTCGTCGACGTTGCACAGGAGCTGATCATCAACATCGAGGATCCGTTCGCTTCGGGTGGCACGGTTCGAGGCATTTGGCTCGAAGACGTGAACCCAGAGACTGCTGGTCATCGCACCTACCTCGAGACTCGTCTCTTGAGCCGCACGCTCGCTGATGACGTCAAGCTGTCGGACGGCACGACACTTCCCGCTGGCACCGAGGTGTCAGAGGACATGATGATCGCCATGCGCGATGACACCACGATCGATCGCGTTCGTGTCCTGTCGCCTCTCACCGATGAATCCGAGCGCGGTGTGTCCGCACACTGCTATGGAACGTCGCTTGCGACGGGAATCACCATCGAGCCAGGAGAGGCTGTGGGCGTCATTGCTGCACAGTCGATCGGCGAGCCTGGAACGCAGCTCACCATGCGAACGTTCCACACGGGTGGTGTTGCCGGTGGTGGCGACATCGCTGGTGGTTTGCCTCGAGTGGTCGAGCTCTTCGAAGCTCGTTCGCCAAAGGGCAAAGCCACACTCGCGGCAACAAGTGGTGTCGTGCGAGTTGGAGAAGACGATGGCAAGGGTCGCACGATCCTCATCATCGGCGATGATGGCGTCGAAGACGTCTACACCGTGCCTTCGCTCGCTCGGCTCGAGGTCAACGACGGAGATGAGATCACCGCTGGTGATGCCATCGTCGAAGGACCACGAGATCCCAAGGAGCTCATGGACATCAAGGGTGTCCGCGAGACGCAGCGATACCTCGTCGAGGAAGTCCAAAAGGTTTACCGAGATCAGGGCGTGTCGATTCACGACAAGCACATCGAGTTGATTGTTCGTCAGATGACCCGCCGTATCGCGGTGCAAGAACCTGGTGATTCGGACTTCCTGCCCGGCGAGCGCGTCGACACCAAGGTGTACGCAGATACGAACCGTCAGCTGGTGCAAGAAGGCAAGCGTCCCGCCGAAGGTCGCCCAGAACTGATGGGTATCACCAAGGCATCGCTCGCCACCGATTCGTGGCTGTCAGCGGCATCGTTCCAGGAAACGACTCGTGTCCTCACCGAGGCAGCAATCGAGTCCAAGAGCGATGGCCTGATCGGGCTCAAAGAGAACATCATCATCGGCAAGCTCATCCCGGCTGGAACCGGTATTGCCGAATACCGCAAGGTCGAGCCGCATGCGCCTGACTACACGCCGATGGAGTTCTACAGCTCGGCTGACGAGGACGAAGACCTCGCAGATTGGCTGGCAAACCGTAGCGATACCGTTGGCCTCGTCGGCGAGTAGCCGGTAGCCACACAGTTCAACGTGTAACTCCCCGGCTACGGCCGGGGAGTTTCTCGTTTTCGCCGTACCGCTGCCGATGGAGAACTCGTGAGTCTTGATGCATGGATAACGCTTGCGGTTCTTGCCGCGATGGTGGGCGCGCTCATCACCGGTCGGGTGTCTCCGCCTACGGGCGTCATCGGTGCGTCAGGCTTTCTCTATGTGATCGGTGTGACGACGGCCGATGAGGCGTTCTCGGGTTTTGCGAACACCGCACCGATCACCGTGGCGGGGCTCTATGTGTTGGCCGGCGCGGTCGACAAGACCGGCGCCCTCGAGCCTGTTGTTTCGAGGCTCCTGGGCGCGCCGGGTCGAGTGCGACGAGATCTCACACGTTTGGTTGTGCCATCCGCGTTCGGCAGCGCGTTCCTGGCGAACACGCCGATCGTGGCAATGTTGACTCCTGCGGTCACCCGATGGGCCGACGACAAGCATCGGTCCGCGTCGACATTTCTGATCCCCCTGTCGTATGCGACCATCCTTGGTGGGGCGGTGACAGCGATCGGGACGTCGACGAATCTGGTTGCATCGGGCCTCCTTGCTGACGCCGGCATGGGAGAGCTCGGTTTGTTCGAACTCGCTCGAATCGGGTTGCCACTCGCAGCGGTTGGCTTGATCGTCATCGTGGTTCTGGCGCCCGTCGTACTGCCACAGCGTCGCCGACCACGCGAACCGCAGTCTGGGCGGGCGTTCTCGGTCGCCATGAACGTAGAGGCTGACGGTCCAATCGATGGTCTCAGCGTCGAGGACGCTGGACTACGACAACTCCGAGGTGTGTATCTCGTCGAAATCGACCGATCGGGGCAGGTGATCGCTCCCGTGCGGCCGGGCCAGACGATTCGTGGGGGAGACAGACTGGTGTTCGCCGGTCGTGTTGATGACATTGTCGACCTTCATGGAATGTCCGGTCTGATCGCCGCAGACCCTGATGCAGTCGACGTGCTCGAGAACCGAAAGCACAGCGGGTTCTTCGAGGTGGTCTTGGGGCAGAGTTCACCGCTCGTTGGTCGGACGGCGGCAGAAATGGAGTTCCGTAGTCGATACCAGGGAGCAATCCTTGCGATTCATCGCAGCGGGCATCAGGTGAACGACAAGCTCGGGACGGTTCGTCTCCGGGCGGGGGACACATTGCTCGTGGTGGCCGAGAGGGGATTCCGGGTTCGTTGGCGCGACAGCGGCGAATTCTTGTTGGTGTCACGTCTTGATGCGGACATGCCGCCCGCGACCAATCAGTCGATCTGGGCGGTCGGCGCGCTCATGCTCGTGGTGCTGTTGCCCATTCTCGATGTGATGTCGGTGACTCGGGCGACGATCTTGGCCGCGATCTTGGTCGTAGCGGCCGGTATCATGCGCCCTCGAGAAGCGCGAGACGCTGTCGATTTGAATGTCGTACTGATGATCGGTGGGGCATTCGGGCTGGGGCAGGCAGTATCGGTTTCGGGTCTCGGAGAGAACGTGGCCGACGGGTTGATGTCCGGTTTCGGCTGGGGCGGCGCGTTCGGAACCGTGGTGGGGGTCGTTGTGGCCACCATGGTGCTCACGGAATTGATCACGAACGCTGCTGCGGTTGCGCTGATCTTTCCTATTGCCATCGACGTCGCAGAACGGTCGTCGCTCGATCCCAGGCTGTTGGTGATGGGTGCTGCCGTGGCGGGGTCGGCCTCCTTCTTGACACCGGTTGGTTATCAAACCAACACCATGGTCTATGGGCCAGGGGGATATCGCTTCACCGATTATCTGCGCCTCGGTGTTCCCATGTCGTTACTGACGGTGGTCATGGTGAGCAGCCTCGTTACCGCGATGAGTTGATCTTCAGCCACCTTCGGGACGTTCAGCCAGCCGTGATCCAGTCAGCGATGCGCAGGTCGGTCGTCAGTGCTCGCTTCGCGATCGTTCGCGTCACGATCACGACGGCCGTTGCCACGGACCCCAGGACGAGAAACATCACGGTGAGCTGAAGAATGACGGCGTCGATGGGCTCTACCCCAGCGATGAGCAGACCTGTCATCGCTCCCGGCAACGCGATGAGGCCGACCACCTTTGTCCGCTCGATCTGTGGGATGAGGGCCGAACGGATCACGGTTTGTTCGAAGTGGAGCGTCGATTGATCACGGTCGCAGCCAAGGGCGAGCAGCGCCTCGAGCTGGCCGGTGCTCTCTCGCAACGTCTCGAGCATACGATTTGCTCCGAGCACGACCGAGGGCATCGTGTTACCGATGGTGATTCCTGCGATCACCACGAGTTCGACGGCATGGAAGCTCAAGATGCCAAGGCCGAAGACCACCCCGAGGACGATCGATGTTGTCACTGTCATCGCAGCGAGAGCTGTGGGGAACAGATTTGGGACGGACTTGGCTCGTCGGACCACGACCGCCGCCGAGAGGAATACCATGCCCGCAATCCAAAACCACGCCCAGAGCATTGCGCGGTCGGACTCGAAGATTGCCGTGAACAAGATGCCGACTGCCAACAGCTGCACAGCGGCCCGGGCCGATGCCCAGAGGACATCACGTTCGATGCCCAACCGGCGCCACAAGCTGAGAGCGACGACGACTGCGACGAGGGCGAAGGACGCCAAGGCATCCCAGAACCCGATCGTCTCAGTCACACGAAGATCCTATGGCGCGTCTTTCGATCAGCCCGCCTCGGAATGAGTGACGGGAATCTCTCCCATCCACTCGCGGAGCGTGTTTTTCATCTTTGTCTGTTGGATGAAGATGTCGTGCTCAGGTTTGGCTGGACCGGACGCCTGAGGTGCCTTGAAGTAGAAGCTCAACCACTCCTGAACGCCGGACTCACCTGCTCGTGAGGCCAGATCCATGAACAACGCAAGGTCGAGGACGATCGGTGCGGCAAGAATCGAATCGCGTGCGAGCAGGTTGATCTTGATCTGCATGGGGTATCCAAGCCATCCAAAGATGTCGATGTTGTCCCACCCCTCCTTCTCATCGCCTCGGGGTGGGTAGTAGTCGATCCGCACCTTGTGATCGATGTTGCCATACAGCGATGGGTACACCTCAGGCTGCAGGATCGTGTCGAGCACGCCGAGTTTGGAGTTCTCCTTGGTTTGGAAGTTCTCCGGGGCGTCCAAGACCTCGCCGTCGCGGTTGCCCAAGATGTTCGTCGAATACCACCCACGTATGCCGAGCATGCGACTCTTCAGACCGGGGGCGATCAGGGTCTTGATGAGGGTCTGACCCGTCTTGAAATCCTTGCCGCAGATCGGCACACCTTCACGTTCTGACAGTTCGACGATGCACGGAAGATCGGTGGTGAGGTTCGGTGCGCCGTTTGCGAACGGCACGCCGCTCATGAGCGCCGCATAGGCATAGATCTGGCTGGGGGAGATGTTTGTGTCGTTCTCCTTGAGACCTGCTTCGAAGGAATCAATGGAGCGGTGGACGTCGGAGGCCTCTTGGAAGGCCTCGGTCGATGCACACCAGACCATGACCAAGCGGTCGCACTCGTTCTCGACTCTGAAGGTCTCGATGTCGGTCATCAGCGCTTCGGCTTGCTCCCACTTGTTGGTTTCGGACTTCACGCGCACGCCATCGATTCGTGACACCCACTTCTGCTCGAAGACGGCGTCCATCGCCACGATGCCTTCGAGCTCGCCAGAGATTGCCGCAAGGTCGGCATCTTTCATGACCCCTGCCGTTGTGGCCGCTTCGAGAACATTTGGGGACAGCGGATCCCAGCCTCCGAATACAAGGTCGTCAAGACCGGCCAGCGGCACGAACTCCTTGATACGAGGATTGCGGTTGTCTTCTCTGCGGCCGAGGCGGATGTGTGCCATCTGGGACACCGATCCGAGCGGCGCGTCGCCGGTCTTGCGAGCGTGAAGGACGCCGGCGATGAACGTGGATGCTACAGCGCCGAGGCCAGGCATCAGGACGCCGAGTTTGCCTTGGGCAGGTTCGATTGCACGAGGTGAAGTCATATCTGAAAACTATGGTGATCTGGATGTATTCAAAACAATGATGAAGGAACACTTCAGTTAAACTGTGAGGTGTGAAAGTGTCCGCTCCGACCGCTGTCCAGCTCGAATACCTCGTCGCCGCGATCGAGCGCGGAAGTTGGACCGCTGCTGCGGAGTCTCTCGACGTGAGCCAATCAGCGTTCGCCCAGGGGATCACCGAGCTCGAGAAACGACTCGGACTCGGGTTGTTCGACAAGGAAGGGCGCCGTCGAGTACCCACAGCAGACGCGGAGACTGCCGCCATACACGCGCGACGGGTGTTGGCTGAACTCGCGGCCTTGCAACGATGGGCGACGCAGTCCAGACAGGGTGAGGTCGGGCAGATACGTGCCGGCATGATCGACACCGCCGCGGTGCACCACTTCGGAGATGCGCTCGTTCGATTCCGTACCCTCCATCCTGAGTTGGCGGTTCGGTTAACCGTTCGCCCATCTGCGCAACTCTTCGAGATGCTCAGTCTCGGTGAACTCGACGTAGTGATCGCGGTGGCGCCCGACGATCACTCGGGTCTGCATCTTCGTCGGCTGGTCGCCGAACCGTTGTACGTCTATTCGTCACCGGGAACCACCGTCGGTCCACCCGACACGTGGGGTCCCTGGGTGACGTTTCCCGCGAGTTCTCGAACTCGGTCACTCGTTGCACGAGGGCTGCGAGATGCAGGTGCGAGCTTCGATGTGGTCGCTGAAAGCTCGCAACCGGCCGTGCTACGAGAGATGGTGCGCCTTGGGATGGGGTGGACCGTACTTGCTGCAGTCGACGCTGAGCGAGAGCCCCACGCGTTGAAACGTGCCCTCGATCAGCCTGTTGCGGAGCGGTCGTTGACGCTCGCTCATAGGCTCGATCGGCGGCCCTCTGCGGCTCTCGAGCGCTTCACTGCGATGCTCGTGAGTGCAGCCACGATCGACGAAGGTAACACATGACAACAAGCGAGATCGTGCTCGTCTTGTTGGTCGGCGCCGCGGCCGCGCTGTTGAAAAGCATCACGGGAGTGGGATACCCACTGACCCTGCTCCCGATGCTTGCGTTGTTCATGGACGTCTCTGATGCGGTGGTCATCGTGGCGCCGTCGAATCTGTTCCTGAACGTGAAGCTGGTGTGGGGCATGCAGGACGAACGCAAGAACACAATCACGCTGCCGCGTTTTCTTGCTGGCGGGTGTGTCGGTGTCGTAATAGGCGCACTTGCACTACCCCATCTTCGGGACGAGACGCTGCGTTGGGTCATCGTGGGCTTCATCATGGTGTTTCTTCTGAACCAGCTGACATCCAAGGCGTTGGTCATCTCAGAGCCCCGAGGTCAGACGTTGGCCCCCTGGGTCGGATCGGTCACGGGGTTCTTCCAGGGGGCGACCGGGCTTTCGGGTCCCATTGTGATTCCGTGGTTCATGAGTCTCGGACTCAGGCGAGACACGTACATCTTTGCGGTGTCCGCCGTTTTCGGGCTCACCGGTCTGCTCCAGATCGTGGTGTTCGCTGCCCAGGGTCTGTTCACCGTCGAACTGGTCTGGCTCGGGGCGGCCCTCATCCCGATGGCACAGCTGGTCTTTCCGTTCGGGAAGGTGATCCGTGAACGAGTCTCCGTTGAGGCGTTCCGACGGATTGTGCTGGTGCTCCTCGCATGTTCGGCAGTGTCTCTCGTTGCGCGAATGTTGTAGAGAGGTCCGCCGCGACTGCGTCACACAAGTTTTGCAGGCATACGCGGTGTTGTGGATTGCTACGGTGTCCCCCCATGCGACCCGTCATGCTGATCACCGGTGGCTCCCGAGGGATCGGGGCGGCATGCGCTGTTCACGCGGCCTCAGCGGGGTATGACGTGTGCTTTTCCTACCTGGCGAATTCGGGCGCGGCGGCTCTGGTTCGGGTCGCATGCGAGAATCGAGGTGCGAAGGCTGTGGCCGTCCAGGCCGACGTGTCGAGCGAAGACGACGTTGTGCGGCTGTTCGACACCTGCGAACATGAGCTCAGGGTGCCGCACGCCTTCGTGAACAATGCCGGGGTACTGGGTACCCAGGGCGAACTGGCCGATTTCACCGCGGAGCGGATCCGCTGGACCGTCGATGTGAATGTCACGGGCGCGCTGCTGTGCATGCGCGAAGCCTCACGACGAATGTCCACAGAACGTGGAGGAGGTGGCGGTTCGATCATCAACGTCTCCTCGAGGGCATCGACCGTGGGCTCACCGTTCGAGTACGTCGACTATGGGGCAACCAAAGGTGCAGTGGACGCGGCGACCATCGGATTGGCCAAGGAGCTGGGCAACGCAGGTGTTCGGGTGAATGCCGTGCGTCCTGGAGTCATCCACACCGACATTCACGCCTCGGGAGGGGAGCCCGACAGAATTGCGCGTGTCGCGCCGAACATCCCACAAAAGCGGGGCGGTCAACCCGAAGAGGTGGCGAACCTGATCCTCTGGCTGGCAAGCGACGAGGCAAGTTACGTGAACGGAGCGCTGGTCGACGTCGGTGGAGGCCGCTGAGTCCAGGAGCTCGGCAGATCAGGGAACCTCGGCAGATCAGGGAACGAGGAGCAGCTTGCCGGTCGTCATTCGCGCTTCGAGATCGACATGGCTCTGCGCTGCTGCCTCGAGCGGATATTTGGAGTCGATCCGGATGTCGAGTGAACCGTCGGCGATCCGAGCAAAGACGGCTTCTGCACGATCGACGAGATCGTCTCGAGTTTCTGTGTAGTCGAACAGCGTTGGCCGGGTGAGAAACAGTGATCCCCCAGACATGAGCGCGAGCGGCGACACGGGCGGAACCGGACCAGAAGCATTACCGAACGTGGCCATCAGCCCTCTCTTTCGAAGCAGGCCAAGGCTCGCCTCGAACACCGACGCTCCGACGCCGTCGTACACGACATCGAGTGGTCGTTCCGTGCCAGCGCGCGCCCGCACTTCGGCCGCGAAGTCGGTCTCGTTGTAGTTGATGACGTGGTCGGCGCCTGCCGAGGCGGCGAGCTCGGCCTTTGCGGGTGTTCCGACCGTTGTGAAGACCTCTGCGCCCGCATGTTTCGCCATCTGGATGAGCAGTCTGCCGGTCCCCCCAGCACCTGCATGGATGAGGCATCGATCGCCAGGACGGAGCGGATAGGTGTCGACGGTCAGATAGTGGGCGGTCAGCGCTTGCACCATGGATGCGGCGGCATGATCGAACGAGACCGCGTCCGGCAACGCGACGACCCGCTCGGCTGGCGCTGTTCGCTGTTCGGCATAGCTCCCATCACCTTGGCCAACAGCGACCCGGTCTCCGACCGAAAATGTCGTCACCTCATCACCGAGGCCGATCACCACTCCAGCACATTCAAGTCCCGGAACGAACGGGAACTCCATTGGGTAGAGGCCACTCCGCTGATATGTATCGATGAAGTTCACCCCTGCGGCTTTCACTTCGATCAGGATCTCGTTTCCCGAGGGAGTCGGTGTGTCGACATCACTGATTGCGAGGACCTCGGGTCCCCCGGGCTGGTGAATTTGTACAGCGCGCATCGCTACGTTTTACTTCACGCGGTCCGTCATGACACGAACTTTGATGAAGATCTGTTTGGGTCCGAGCGCTACGATCGCATAGCGATCCAGAAGGCACTCGGAGCAAATCGGAGCGAAATTGCGATTCGAGCTTTTCCGATGGCGAACCGGTTCGGGATTTCAACGGTGGCAAGTCACCCGTGGGAGGACCGATCAGGCCTGCATCGCATCAAGGCACCGACACGAGATCCCAGGAGGGCAGCTCTCGAACCTCCGATCGCAGGCAACAGCTTCAGGACTCGGTCATCGGTTCGAGGAGGTCGAGAATCTCTACGCCTCGTGCAACTCGCTTCTAGGTCGACCGATCAAAGTGACGCCCTCGTCGAAGGTTGTGAGTGGCCTGATCCTCGAGATTCGACCATTCGGGCTCTCCTCGAGCCCCGAGACCGATATCGGCAACCAGCCCTCGCTCTGGCGCTGTTCGCTCGAGATCGAGTGTGATCGCGACCGATACGTGGGCCCGAACCGCCGAGGGCGATTGTCAGTCTCGCGACATGAGCAGGCGCAAGACGTACCAGAACATCGTCATGAGAGATGTGAACAGGGCAATCGCTGCTGCCACATGTGAACCGATTGGGTATCGCTTCACGACGTTCTGTGTCTGATAGAGGATCGCGGCTCCAGCGAGTCCGATCATGGCTACGGAGAACCAGGTTCCGAGGGCGAAGCCGAACAACACACCACCGACGATGGCGAGCAGGGCGATACCGAAGCCCCACATGACCAGCGGTCGCAGGAAGGACAGGTCTTTCCTCGTGAACAGCCCGATTGCAGTCAACATTCCAAAGCCGATGGCGGTGATGATGGCGGCTTGGGCAACCGTGGCCCCACCGTCACTTTGTTGGAAGACGTAGGAGAGGAAAGGAGCAAAGATCAGCGCCTGCGCGAACGCCGAGCCGAAGAGTCCGAGGTATTGCCGAGATGGGTTGACCATGTCGGCGGCTGCGTTCGCCGAGAACCATTGGACGACCATGACCCCACCCATGAGGAGCAGCCAGCGGCCACCCCCACCTCCTCCGAAGAAGAAGTCGCGCATTGCATCGGCAATACCGGTCACGAAGAAGATTGCCTCGAACGCGACGAAGGCTGCGACGGCCGCTGCGACATGTTTGTACACGAGGCCGACGAAAGTCGCTCGATCGGTTTCCGACGCTCGAGCGGCGGGAATGTGGATGGTCTCGTAGGAGCTCACAAAGGATCCTTTCAATGCGTACGACTCAAGTGTACTGACCGAGGTCGTTGGAAACCCCGGGATAGCTGTCATCGGGTTTGAACGCCGAACTGTCTGGATTTCATCCAGACTTGGACTGTGATTTACCGGACTCTTGCACGGGCATCGAAACCCGAACATGTCGGTGTGAGTAGAACGAGAGACGAGAGTGAACAGATACCTTCTGAGCACGGTGTCAGCTATCGGGCGAATGCGGCGGGTACGGTCGTTGGCGCCATGCTGGTGCACACGTAATGACCTCCACCGATCGCAACGACGACATCACCATCTTTTCGGCTGACGCCGCGCACACCGGTGTGCTTCCGTCGGCGCGAGAGGCCTGGAAGTTTCGCGGCTTCATCATGTACATGACCAAGCGCGACCTTCGTACGACGTATCTTCGCAGTTACCTGGGTTGGATCTGGTCTCTGCTGAACCCGATTGCAGAGGTCGCGATCTACAGCCTGGTCTTCGGGGTGCTGCTCGGAATCGACCGAGAGATCCCTGACGCACCCAATGGGTTCAATTCGTTCCCACACTTCTTGATGTCGGGCATCGTGACGTGGGGATTCTTCCGAATGATCTCATCGAAGGTGCTCAGCAACTTCACAGCCACGGTTCGCTTGCGTCGCAAGCTCTATTTTCCACCGGTTGCCGCTGCGTTGTCTACGGCGATGAGCACGATGGTCGAGGCTTCGATGCTCCTTGTTGTCGTGACGGTGTTCTTCGGGCTTTGGGGTCATCTGTCGATTCATGCCATTCTGCTCGTCCCCGCCGCACTGTTCGCGGCGGCGTCGGGTCTTGGTGTCGGGTTGGCACTCTCGGTCGCAAACAGCAAGTACCGAGACATCAGCTACCTGTACACGATCGTGTTGCGCTTGGGCTTCTACATGTTGCCCCTGATCTGGCCACTCCAAACTGCTACGAACCGATTCGACATCCCATGGCTGCAGGCCATCGTCGTCAACAATCCGTTCGCACAGATGATCGAGTTCGGCCGCTCCGGGCTCTTGTACATGCAATGGCCATCACTCGGAGACTGGATTTACCTGTCGTTGTTCTCGACAGCGATGCTCCTGCTGGGCTGGACGGTGTTCGCCAGATCCTCGGCCGATGTCGCGGAGGGGTTGTAGATGGATGACAACATGGTCATCGAAGCTTCCAATGTCTCGAAGATGTTCCTTCTTGGTCGCCGTACCACCAGTCTGAAGGACCAACTCACCGGCTTCGCCCGCTCGAACAAGGACGAGTTCTGGGCATTTCAGGACGTCTCGGTATCGGTCCCCCGGGGCTCGATGCTCGGTGTGATCGGGAGGAACGGTTCTGGTAAGTCGACGTTTCTGCGAACACTCTGCGGTGTGTACAGACCTACCTCGGGAGAGGTGCGTGTCCGAGGTCGGGTCACGGCGCTTCTCGAGTTGGGCGCTGGGTTTCATCCCGAGTTGACCGGGCGGGAGAACGTCTACATGAATGGATCGGTCGTTGGACTCGGTCGCGATCACATGGACGGGGTCATGGACGAAATCATCGAGATGGCCGACATCGGATCGTTCATCGACGCACCACTCGAGACGTTCTCGAGTGGTATGCGAGCACGGCTGGGATTTGCGGTTTCGGTGCAGATGGAACCGGAAATCTTGCTGGCCGACGAAATCACCGCGGTCGGCGACATTGCGTTCAAGGAGCACGGCATTCGCCGATTGAACGAGTTGCGCGAAGGTGGCACCACGATCGTGCAGGTCTCGCACAATCTGTCGATGATGGCCAAGAGCTGCGATCAGGTGCTGTGGCTCCACCACGGGGAGACCCGCCGCCTCGGTGACCCAGTCGAGGTCATCGAGGAATACAAGGCGCTTGCGAATGTCGATCGATCCGGGAGGATGATCGAAGGGGGCGCGAACCCCAAATATGCCGCTCGAAGACGTCAGCAGCTTCAGGTGACCGAATCGTTGGCTGCTGCCGATCGGCATTCGACGTGGTTCGTGACGCTCGAGATCACTGATCCGAACGGAACCACGGCGATTGCGGGCGCTGAGGCCGTAGCGGTCGTCGATGTCGATCTTCCGAGCCCCGTCAGCAATCCATCGATCGAGCTTCGACTGATTGCTGCGGGCGGTGCTGCCACAGGGTTCGGGTTCGATTCGGGGCCGCTCGGTGAATCTCTGACGGGTCGAGCGACGATCCGTGGGCGCATTCCCTCCCTGACCCTCCAGCCGGGTCGGTACAACCTGCGAGCCGACGTCTTGTCCGATGGCGACGTCGTTGCAACGAGACATGTCAGTTGTCAGGTCGAGCCGGCCGCCGTCGACTCCGGTGGCTTCGTGCCCCTCGAATCACAATGGTCTGTCGAACCAGTCGATCCTCCCAGCGGTGGACCCGGCGCCGACTCGTCTGGTGCATTGGAACGGAGCACCTAGACTGCTGAGGTGCGATTTCTGCTTCTGAATGGCCCAAACCTCAATTTGCTCGGCACTCGTGAACCGGAGGTCTACGGCACCACGACCTTGGCCCAGATCGAGAAATCCCTCGCTGCGGTGGCCGCTGAGTTCGGTGATGAGATCACCGCTCATCAGTCCAACGGTGAGGGTGAACTCGTGGACTACTTGCACGAGGCCGCTGGGTGGGCCGACGGCGCATTGTTCAACCCCGGGGGATACACGCACACTTCGGTGGCCCTTCGTGATGCGGTGTCGGCTGTGGATTTTCCAACGGTCGAAGTGCACCTCTCGAACCCGGCTGCTCGAGAGGACTTTCGCCATACGTCTCTTCTGTCCGCGGTCTGCCTCGGTACGGTGGCCGGATTTGGCGCCGTGGGGTACGAGAGCGCCTATCGTGCCCTTCGCCACCACCTCGAGCTCGGGAGTCGTTAGATGGCACATGTAATCGTCGTGGGAGCAGGACTTGCCGGTCTCGCTGCCGCTGTGACGTTGCACGACCACGGCAACGACGTGACCGTTCTCGAAGCCTCCGACGGAGTCGGTGGCAGGGTGCGCACCGACGTCGTCGACGGATACCGCCTTGATCGTGGTTTTCAGATCTTGCTCACGGCGTATCCGGTCGCGCAGCGCGTATTTGACTACGACCAACTCGATTTACGTCGTTTCCACGCTGGTTCATTCGTCCAGCTCGACTCGGGACGTGTTCTGGTCGGTGACCCTCTTCGGCGTCCGGCCGATCTTCTCGACACGGTTCGTGCACCGGTGGGAAGCATCCTCGACAAAACACGCCTCCTCGCCTGGCGCCGCTCGGTTCTTTCCGGTTCGGTCGACGATCTGTGGAAGAAACCTGAGTGCACGACGAGTTCGCGATTCTCGGACCTGAAGTTCTCCGAGGACTTCGTCGATCAGTTCCTTCGTCCGCTCTTTGCGGGGATCACGCTCGATCCGAAGCTCGAGGTGACGAGTCGGTTCACCGAATTCGTGTTCGCGATGTTGGCGACTGGCTATGGGGCCGTTCCAGCAGCGGGTATGGGCGAGCTTGGTCTACAGCTCGCCGGTCGACTGCCGGAAGGTTCGATCCGCCTCGACGAACCGGTTTCAACGGTGACGGCGACCTCAGTCACCACCGTCGGGGGAGAAACCATCGATGCAGAAGCGGTCGTCGTAGCGACCGATATGGACGCATCGGCCACGCTGGTCGATACGCCTCAGCTCGGCTGGAACTCGGTGACGACGCGATGGTATTCGTCTGACGACGCACCTTTTGTCGAGCCACTTCTGTTGATGAATGGAACAACCGATGGACCGATCAACAACGTGGCCGTGATGTCGAACGTGTCGCCAAAGTACTCACCAGCAGGCAAACATCTGACGGCGGTGTCGCACCCCGGCGTCGGCGGTGACCAGGACACGACGCGTTCGGTCGGGCGCCAACTGCGTGGGTGGTTCGGTGGTGGTGTTGCCGATTGGGAGCTGTTGAGAACCGATGTGATCGAACATGCGCAACCCCGACATCTGCCGGGCGAAGCCGTGCCGGCGAAGGCTCGACTCGAGACCGGTGTCTTCGTCGCTGGCGATCATCGACACAACCCTTCGATCAACGGAGCCTTGCAGTCAGGCCGAGCGGCGGCACGCTCCGTGTTGGAATTCGTTCAGCAGCAGTGAATCTGTGGTTTTGCACCTGTTCACCTCAGATGTGCGCAATGTTGCAGATGGGGCCAATGTTGCTCGAGGGATGTGAGTCGACCGCTGTGGGTCGATATTCGACGTGACGTGTGCCACATTACTGGCCGTAACACAATCGTAACAATCACGTAGCGTGACAAAGAGTGGTGGTTGTGCATGATTGGGCCATGCCACCGTGGGACTACGCCGTAACGAGTCCAACGCGCAGCGCGTTCAGTAAAAACGAGTGTGAAGCAAAGCTTGACGTGGGTGTAATTACGACGCTGTAATTGTCCAGCTACCCCGAACGCGAACGTCGGGGCAAGTGGACGAATTCTCGATCGGCCGACGCGGCTGTAGGTGGCTCAAACATGACGATGACGGATGACCGCGGCGCTGCAGTGCTGACGACTGCAGGCGTAGTGGCCGACCAAGAAGCGGCCGTTCCGACCGGCATGCAGGTCAAGAAGCGCAATGGCTCCCTCGAGCCGGTGGATCTCAACAAGATCGTCAACGCAGTCGCCCGATGCGCTGAGGGCCTCCTCAACGTCGATGCCATGCGAGTGGCGACCCGGACGATCTCTGCGCTCGCCGACGGAGCGACGACACGCGAGCTCGATGAGCTCTCGATCCGCACGGCGGCAGGTTTTACTGTCGAAGAGCCGAACTACTCGAAGCTGGCGGCTCGACTTCTCGCCACATACGTCGACAAAGAGGTCCGCAACCAGAACATCCCATGGTTCTCAGAATCGATTCGAGCTGGCCACGCGGTGGGTCTCATCGGTGACGAGGTGGCAGCCTTCGTCGAGGCCAATGCCCCGGCGCTGAATGCTGCGGTGAACACCGATCGGGATCGCAAGTTCGAGTTCTTCGGACTGCGAACGGTCTATGACCGCTATCTGCTCCGTCATCCCGAGACACGCGAGGTCACCGAGACCCCCCAGTACTTCTTCTTGCGCGTCGCCTGCGGCCTCTCGCTCGATGCCGATGAAGCCATTCGGTTCTACGACCTCATGTCGTCGCTTGCCTACCTTCCGTCGAGTCCGACACTGTTCAACTCGGGCACGCGCCACGCCCAGATGTCGTCGTGTTATCTGCTCGACAGCCCCGAGGACAGCCTCGAGGGCATCTACAAGCGCTACACCGACATCGCTCGACTCTCGAAGTTCGCGGGCGGTATCGGGGTTGCCTGGCACCGCATTCGTGCAAAGGGATCGCTCATCGAAGGAACGAACGGTTTGTCCAACGGCATCGTGCCTTGGCTCAAGACCCTCGACTCGTCGGTTGCTGCCGTGAACCAGGGTGGTCGCCGGAAGGGTGCGGCCTGCATCTACCTCGAGAGCTGGCATGCAGACATCGAGGAGTTTCTCGATCTCAAGGAAAACACCGGCGACCACATGCGTCGTGCGCACAGCCTCAATCTCGCCAACTGGATCCCGGACCTGTTCATGGAGCGCGTCGACAAGGATTGGCAGTGGTCACTGTTCGATCCGAAGAAGGTCCCACACCTGACCGACCTCTATGGCGACGACTTCCGCGCAGCGTACGAGGAGGCCGAAGCTCAGGGCCTGTACGAGCGCCAGATCAGTGCCCGGGACCTCTACAGCCGGATGATGCGAAGCCTCGCTCAGACGGGCAACGGCTGGATGACGTTCAAGGATGCTTCGAACGAGAAGTGCAATCAGACGGGGCAGGCATCCAATGATGGGACCGCGAATGTCGTGCACCTGTCGAACCTGTGCACCGAGATCATCGAGGTCACGAACCAGGACGAGACAGCGGTCTGCAACCTTGGCTCACTCAACCTGGGTGAATTCGTCGACAGCGAAACGAAGGAGTTCGACTTCGATCGTTTGGCCGAAACGGTGTCGCTGGTCGTGCCATTCCTCGACCGCGTCATCGACATCAACTTCTACCCGACCGATGAGGCTGGATACTCGAACAACAAGTGGCGCCCCGTAGGGCTCGGTCTCATGGGCCTCCAAGACGTCTTTTTCAAGAAAGGCCTCGCCTTCGATTCCGAAGAAGCCCGATCCCTGTCAGCACGAATCTCCGAAGAGATCTACCTCAACGCTCTGCTGGCATCCACTGAGCTTGCCGAAACCTTCGGTACCCACGAAACCTACGACCGCACTCGTGCCGCAGCAGGCGATCTCCAGTTCGACCTGTGGGGGGTGGAGCCAACCCAGACCGATCGTTGGGCAGCCGTTCGTGAACGGATCGCTTCGCATGGCCTTCGCAATTCACTCATGATCGCCATAGCGCCAACGGCCACCATTGCGTCCATCGCTGGCTGCTATGAGTGCATCGAACCGCAGGTCTCGAATCTGTTCAAACGTGAAACCCTCTCTGGTGAGTTCTTGCAGATCAACCGGTACCTCGTCACCGAACTCCAGTCGCGTGGCTTGTGGGACGCAGAGATGATCAATGACCTCAAGCAGTCGGAGGGATCTGTGCAACACATCGAGCGCATCCCCGAGGATCTACGTGAGACCTATCGAACCGCATGGGAGATCCCGATGCGTTCGCTCATCGACATGGCCGCTGATCGAGGCGCGTACATCGATCAGAGTCAGTCGCTCAACCTGTTCATGGAGTCGCCCAACATCGGCAAGCTGTCGTCGATGTACATGTACGCGTGGAAGGCCGGCCTGAAGACGACCTATTACCTGCGTTCACGGCCTGCAACTCGTATCAACAAGACGACGACGACCACGACCAAGACGGCGGCTCCAGCACCAACACCTGCACCTGCACCAGTCGGAGAAGCAAAGGCGTTCACCGAAGAAGAAGCACTGGCATGTTCACTCGAGAATCCTGAACATTGCGAAGCCTGCGACTGATCGTCGCAATCATCTTGATCCCTGTTCCGATACCCGAAAGACCCCTTCCACGATGGCTCTGACTAACGACGCTCTGCATCACGACTACGCCGAAGATCCGGCAACACAAGGCGTTCCTCTCACCGCAGAGCGTCCAAAGAACATCCTCGATCCAGGGTTCGACCTGACCTTGCGTCCGATGCGGTACCCGACCTTCTACGGCATGTACCAGGACGCCATCAAGAACACCTGGACCGTGGACGAGATCGATTTCTCTGACGATCTCGTCGACCTCGAGCGCAAGCTGATGCCAGCAGAACGTCATCTCATCGAACGGCTGGTGGCGTTCTTTGCAACCGGTGACTCGATCGTGGCGAACAACTTGGTGCTCAACCTGTACCAACACATCAATGCACCCGAAGCGAGGATGTACCTATCGCGTCAACTCTATGAAGAGGCGCTGCACGTCCAGTTCTATTTGACCCTGCTCGACAACTACATTCCAGATCACGATGAACGAGCCGAGGCATTTGCCGCGGTCGAGAACATCCCCTCGATTCGCAAGAAGGCCGAGTTCTGCTACAAGTGGATCGACTCGCTCGGTGATATCGACCGCATCGAAACCCCAGAGCAGCGCAAGCAGTTCTTGCTCAACCTGATCTGTTTCGCGGCGTGCATCGAGGGCCTGTTCTTCTTCGCTGCATTTGCCTACGTGTATTTCCTGCGCTCGAAAGGTCTCCTCAATGGTCTGGCTGCGGGCACCAACTGGGTGTTCCGTGATGAGAGCTGTCATATGAACTTCGCCCTCGAGGTCGTCAACACCGTGCGTGCCGAAGAGCCTGAGTTGTTCGACGCCGATCTCGAACGACAGATCAAGGACATGATCGACGAGGCGGTCGAATGTGAGTACCAATTTGCGGCCGATGTCCTCGCCGAGGGTGTCCAGGGCATGAGCCTCGCCGACACGAAGGTCTACTTGCAGTTCGTCGCCGACCAGCGGCTCGCTCAGCTCGGGATCGCACCCGTCTATGGCGCCAAGAACCCGTTTGATTTCATGGAACTCCAAGACGTTCAGGAGCTCACGAACTTCTTCGAGCGCACCGTGTCGGCCTACCAGGTTGGCGTGGAAGGCGAAGTGGGTTTCGACGACGATTTCTGAGCGCGAGGTGGGCTCGGTCGCCTGGCATGCCCTGCTCGGCCGATGGCCAGAGCCTGAGCCTGTGCGCTGTATGTTTGCTCGATGAGTGATCTGGTTGTTGAGGCGTTGGACACGCTGGGATTGGCCTACGAAATCGTCGATTGTGATCCCGATCTGGCCGATACCGCTGCCTTCTGCTCGGCGTACGGCTACGCCGAGGCGGACTCGGCGAACGCGATCGTGGTCGTCGGCAAGGCCGACCCGCCAGTGTTTGCGATGTGTCTCGTATTGGCTGACAGTCGTCTCGATGTGAACAAGATCGTGCGTAAGAAGCTCGGCGTGCGCAAGTGCTCATTTGCGTCCGCCGAGCAGACGATTGGCCTCACCGGAATGGAGATCGGGGGAGTGACCCCTTTTGGCACGACGAGCGATCTCCCGCTGTGGATCGACAGCCGCGTCATTGAACGGGACCAGATCATCATCGGCGGCGGAAGTCGCGACCGAAAGCTGTTGGTTCCCCCGGACACGCTGGAGGGCCACCCCGGAGCCGAAGTCATCGAGCACCTGGCCATTGCCCTACAGACCCCGTGACGCCAACGTCGAACCGAAAGCACCATGTCTAGGCCGTTGCGTCCACGTTCGGACGCGTTGACCTGGACGCTTCCGCTCCTGGCGACCCTCGCCTGGGTGCTCGCGATCCAAGCCATCGACGGTTGGCAACGCGTGAGTGGCAACTGGCCAGCGGCAGCCACGATGTTCTTCGGAAGTCTGCTTGCTGGTTCGTCACCCGAAGGCGGAGGAGCGGTCGCGTTCCCGGTCTTCACCAAGCTGCTCCACATCCCCTCATCGGTCGCTCGTTCCTTCGGCCTCTCGATCCAGGCTGTCGGGATGACCATGGCAGTGGCAACGATCGTCATCGCTGGGAGGAAGTTTCACCGGCGGGCCGCCCTCGTCGGTTCGATAGCGGGCGTAGCAGGATTCCTCGTCTCCGCCTTTGCCTTCGGTCGACCGGACGAACTCTTCTGGCCTTCCTCGATCGGCGCGCCATGGGTAAAGGCGACCTTCAGCATCGTTCTCGCCACCACGTCGATCCTCATGCTTCGCCACCTCCGTCATGGCGAACACAACAACCCTGCGCCCGAATGGAATGGGCGCTACGACACAGCGCTCGCAATCATTGCCTTTGGCGGAGGGTTTCTGTCGAGCCTGACAGGAACCGGTGCCAACATCGTTGTCTTCTTGTTTCTGGTGGTGGTCGCGGATGTCACGCCGCGGGTTGCGCTGCCGACAGCACTTGTCGTGATGTCGGCTGTGTCGATCATCGGACTGGTGCTCTTCGGCTTGATCGACGGCCAGCTCGATGTCCGCGTGATCGGAGAGCGCGTCGTGTCGGTCGGTGATCAGCTCACGGACCTGCCGAGCCGAGAGTGGGATCTTCTCGGACTGTGGCTCGCCGCGATTCCCGTCGTCGTATGGGGCGCTCCGATCGGCTCCTACATTGCTTCACGTGTCAACGACAGCCACCTCGTGCGGTTTGTGGCGGCGTTGGCCGCATTTGAGGTAGCCACCACGTTCATACTTGTGCCAGAGCTTCGGACGTCGCCAGCGCTGATCACGTACCTCCTCGTCGGTCTGGTGCTTCTCCCTGCAATCCTCATCGCCCTCGCACGGCGTCGCGATGTGGTGTTCGGTTCGACGAGAAGTTGACCGCGCTGTTCGCCGGCCGAGCGCCGCGGCATGATGAGACGGTGGTTCGCGTCATCGTCAGGGCTGAAGTAGGTGCATTTCCGCTGTGGACTCCAGAGGGAGAGAACATCGTGCCCGACTCGTTGCCGCTGTCTCAACGACTGCTCACAGCGTTGGAGGACTGGACAGCCTTCTTCGACGATGTCGGGGGAGCAATGAGTGACGCTGAAGTACTCGACGAGTTCGTCGGCCAGGGATTCAAGATTGCTCATGCGATTCGTAGAGAGCTGAAGGGCTCCCACGTGTGGCTGCAACATCCTGTAACCGACGACCTCGTCGAGATCCTCCGACGTCACCCGTCCTAACCCCTTCGGCGAACCAGTTCGTAGGCAACGAGCGATGCTGCGACCGCTGCATTCAAGGATTCGACCCCGTTGTCGAGGGGGATCGAAAGCAGGCCATCGCATGCGTCACGCGCCACTTGGGACAACCCTTCCGATTCGTTTCCAACGATGAAGGCCGATCGTTCAGGCAGCTCCGCCGTGAACATGGGTTCTCCAGCGCCATCGAGGCCGAACATGTGAAAGCGATGTTCGCCAAGCAGTGACATTGCCTCGTGTGTGTCTGCAACCCGCAAGATGGGTGCTCGGAACGCCACGCCAGCAGAAGCCTTGATCGCCACCGGGCCGATCTCAGCGGTTCCCTTGTGTGGAACAACAACGCCGTCGACGCCCGCTGCAGTCGCCGTTCGCAAGATCATGCCCACGTTTGCGGGGTTGTGCACATGGTCGAGAACGAGGATCGAGCACGGCCAATCTTGGCCACGGCGCCTCTGTTCGCAGAAGTCGCTCAGCTGCTGCATCGCGGGCGCGACGACGTCAGCGACGACTCCTTGATGATGGCGACTCGAGCGCGCCACGGCTGTCACCTTCATGTCCGAGACCTTTTCGACCCGGACCTTGCGACTTGCTGCCATACCGGTGATGGTTTGGATTTCTTGCCCGTGTGCCGAGCTGCTCAACAAGATCTTGTCGATTTCGAGCGTCGCGTCGTGCAGTGCCTCGATCACAGGCTTGCGACCCATGACGGTGAGGAACTGGTCGCGAGGTGAGTTCACCCCGCAACGACGAATGCAAGGGATCCGACCCCCGCCGCGTCGTGGCCTTCCTCGACTGGCTCGTATGCAATCGAGGTTGCCAGCGTTTGTTCAGAGACGTAGGCCTCCATGGCCTTCACGGCTGCCAGGCCGTCCGGAGACAGATCGAGTCTGAGGATGATCCGGTCGCTCACGACGAGATCCTCGGTCTTGCGGGCTTCCTGTACGGCTCGGACGATGTCGCGGGCAAGACCTTCCGCCTCGAGTTCTGGGGTGACCACGGCATCGAGGACGACCACTGCATCGTTGGTAGGTAGCGCAGCGGCGGTAACACCATCGGCTGGCTTGACGTTGAGTGAGAATTCCTCGGGCGCGAGCCGATGCCCGGCGATGTCGATCGAACCATCTTCGTTCTGGCTCCACGCACCTTGTTTGGCGGCGCCGAACACCTTCTGCACGTCACCTCCAAGTCGTGGCCCGAGAACGGAACCATTTGGCTGTAGCGAGAACTCGGCAAAGGCCCCGAGATCATCGCTGAACGAAACCGTCTTCACGTTCACCTCGTCTGCGATGAGGTGTGAGAGCGAGGCGACCGAGTCGGCACCCTCCCCGGCGATGGTCAGCGATTGCAGCGGCAGCCGGACCCGCAATCCCTCGTCCTCGCGAAGTCGAAGGGCGGCCGATACAACAGTTCGAACGCGGTCCATGCTGGCCACCAGCTCGGGATCTGCAGGGAAATCGTCGGCATCGGGCCACGCAGCCAAATGCACGGATTCGTCACCGGTCAGACTGGTGTAGATCTCCTCGGTGATCATTGGGAGGAACGGCGCCGCAATCTTCAAGAAGGTGGTCAGCACCGTGTACAAGGTGTCGTACGCGGCCTCTTTGTCGGCACCTCCGGCTGACATCGGATCTCGATCGGGAGTATCGAGCGAAAGATTGTCGTTCCCCCAGAAGCGGTCACGAGAACGTCGGATGTACCAGTTGTTCAGTGCATCGAGGAACGACGAGATCTGTTCGGTTGCACCAGCGAGGTCATAGGCCTCCATTGCTTCGGTCGTCCGTTCGACGACCGCACGCAGCTTGGCGAGAATGTACCGATCGAGCTCGTCGGTGGAGTCGGTGCTGAACTTGGCTCGGTACCCGTCGATGTTCGCGTACAGCGTGAAGAACGAATAGGCATTCCACACCGGCAACATGACCTGGCGGGTGACCTCGTCGATTCCACGATCGGAGATCCGGGCATCACCCCCGCGCACGATGTTCGAGTTGATGAAGTACCAACGCAAGGCATCGGCACCCTGTTTGTCGAAGATCTCCTGGGGTTCGGTGTAGTTCCGCAGCTTCTTCGAGAGCTTCTGGCCGTCCTCGGCCAACAAGATGCCGTGGCAGATGACATTTTGGAAGGACGGTTTGTCGAACAGCGCGCCGGCAAGAACATGCAACGTGTAGAACCAGCCACGAGTCTGGTTGATGTACTCGACGATGAAGTCGGCCGGGTAGTGCTCCTCGAACCATTGTTTGTTCTCGAAGGGATAGTGCACCTGTGCGAACGGCATGGAGCCGGACTCGAACCAGCAGTCGAGTACTTCGGGAACTCGGCGCATCATGGACGTACCGGTCGGATCGTCCGGGTTCGGTCGCACGAGTTCGTCGATGTAGGGGCGATGCAGATTCGTCGGCCGGACACCGAAGTCAGCTTCGAGTTCGTCGAGGCTGCCGTAGACATCGATTCGTGGATAGTCGGGGTTGTCGCTTCGCCACACCGGGATGGGTGATCCCCAGAATCGGTTGCGGCTGATCGACCAGTCGCGGGCGCCTTCGAGCCACTTGCCGAATCGGCCGTTCTGCACGTTGTCCGGGATCCAGTTGATCTCCTGGTTGAGCTCGACGAGGCGGTCACGGAAGTCGGTGACCTTCACGTACCAGCTCGGCAGCGCTCGATAGATGATCGGAGTGTCGGTTCGCCAGCAGTGTGGGTAGTTGTGTTCGTATGTCTCGTGGAGGATGAGTCGACCGAGGTCCTTGACATATCGGATGATGTCGCTGTTTGCCTCGAGAACGTTTCGACCCGCGAAGTCGGTGACCTCGTCAGTGAATTCTCCACGGTCATCGACGGGAACAACCATTCCCATGCCGTTCTCTTCCGCGATCCGTTGATCGTCCTCACCAAAGCCAGGAGCCGTGTGCACGACGCCCGTGCCCTCATCGGTCTCGACGAAGTCGCCAGCCATCACTCGAAAAGCGTTCAGGTCATCTCGCTGCGCAAAGTAGGGGAACAGCGGCGCGTAGGTACGATCGACCAACTCCGTGCCCTTCATGGTGCTGTGTTGGACGGCTCCTTCAAGCTGCTTTTCGTAGTTGGCAACCGTGGCTGCCCCCAAGATCAGGAACTCCCCATTCAGTTCCATGACGGAGTAGTCGAGGTCGGGTCCAACGATCAGGCCGAGGTTCGATGGCAGTGTCCACGGCGTGGTGGTCCACGCGAGCAATTTCATCGGTCCTGGGTCGCCAGCGTTCGGGGTCAAGTCGAATGCGACCGTGATCGCCGGATCTTGACGAGGGCGGGTTGCGTCATCGAGACGAATCTCGAAGTTGCTGAGCGGCGTTTCGGCACCCCATGAGTAGGGCATGACCCGGTTTGCCTCGTAGATGAGACCTTTGTCCCACAACTGTTTGAACGCCCAGATCACGGACTCCATGTAGTCGAGGTCCATGGTCTTGTAATCGTTCTCGAAGTCGACCCAGCGTGCTTGTCGAGTGACGGTTTGCTCCCACTCTTCGGTGTAGCGCAGTACCGAGGTTCGACAGGCCTCGTTGAACTTGTCGATGCCGTACTCGTTGATGGCTGCTCGACCCGAAACACCCAGTTGTTTCTCGGTCTCCATCTCGGCGGGAAGTCCGTGACAGTCCCAGCCAAAGCGTCGCTCGACCTTCTTGCCCCGCATGGTCTGGAAGCGGGGCACCACGTCCTTCACGTACCCGGTCAAGAGGTGCCCGTGGTGTGGCAGTCCGTTCGCGAATGGTGGGCCGTCGTAGAAGACGTATTCGTTGTCGGCGGGCCGCCCGTCGATCGACTGCTGGAACGTTTCCGCATCTGCCCATCGCTTCAGAATCCGAGCTTCGATGGCTGGAAAATCAGGCTTGTCGACGGCTGGATAGGGCTGTTCGGCAGCGTTGCTCATAACCCGTCAGGCTATCGGCCTGACGCCATACAAAAAGCAGGTGGGCGGCTCCGCCCGAGCCGCCCACCAACACCGAGGTGTTTGCAAATTCAACGGTAGATGAGTCGCTTCGCAAGATCATGAGTCGTGCGAATCATCCCGCGAAATGCTGGTGCTCGTTCTAAATCTGGTCGAGGGCCTGGTTGAGGTCGGCGACGAGGTCGTCGCCGGTCTCGATACCAACGGACAAACGAACGAGGTCGTCGGGCACCTCGAGGGGTGACCCGGCGGCCGATGCGTGCGTCATCACACCGGGGTGTTCGATCAGCGACTCGATACCCCCGAGCGATTCAGCGAGCGTGAACAGTCGAGTCCGAGTCGTCACCGACTTCGCAGCTTCGAGACCTGCGTGCACGCGAAATGAGATCATGCCGCCTGGTGCACGCATCTGCCGTGCAGCGATCGCCGCCCCTGGGTGATCGTCCAGTCCGGGATACAGCACGTGAGAAACGGCAGGGTGCGCCAGGAGCATCTCGACGATGAGTTCGGCGTTGGCAACATGGCGATCCATGCGAACACCGAGCGTCTTCAGTCCCCGCAGGACGAGGAAACAATCCATCGGCGCCGGCACTGCACCAACAGCGTTCTGGAGATACTTGATGTCCTCGGCCCACTCTTGGTCGTTGGTCGCCGCGAATCCTCCGACAACGTCGGAGTGGCCTCCGATGTACTTCGTGGTCGAGTGAATGACGAGGTCCCCACCCAACGTGAGCGGCTGCTGAAGATATGGCGAAGCGAACGTGTTGTCGACGACCAGCTTGGCTCCGTGGCGGTGGGTGACCTCGGCGATTGCGCCGATGTCGAACACGGTGAGCAGCGGGTTGGTTGGTGTTTCCATCCAGACGATCTTCGTGGCCGGATTCCAATTGGCTTCGAGGGCACTGGGATCGGTCAAGTCGGCTGCCGACCACGTGATCCCAGCGCGAGTAACCACTTGTGAGATGAGACGGAAGGTCCCACCGTATGCATCGTTTCCGAGGACAACGTGGTCCCCGGCGCGAAGTGACCGGAGCACGGTGTCTTCGGCAGCCAGGCCCGATGCGAAGGCGTAGCCGTAGCGTGCACCCTCGAGGTTGGCCAGCGCTTCTTGTAACGCGGTACGAGTCGGGTTGTCCGTGCGCGAGTACTCGTACCCGGTGTGGTCACCCGGGGACGGCTGTGCGTAGGTCGACGTTTGGAAGATCGGCGTGATCACTGCGCCAGTGACCTGCTCGGGATCTTGTCCCGCATGGATTGCGCGAGTTTCGAAGCCGTCAGCGTTGCCAGCGGGATCCGTTGTCTCAGCCATGTCAGGCCTCCGAAGTGGTCGGGGAGAGGAACTCGAGGATGTCGGTATGGCTGATGACCGTGCGCGGTCGACCCCCGTCGATCACCAGCAACGCATTTGCATGCTCGAACAGTTCCACGGCGGTCTGGATCGATTGCCCGATACCGATGGTCGGTAACCCACTCGCCATGACGGTCTCTACGGGCTTGTCGAGCACACTCTCATCGGCGAACGTGGCATTCATCAACTGGAGTTCGGAGACCGATCCAGATATTTCTGCGAGCGCAAACGGCGGCTCGTTCTTTGCGACTGGAACCTGACTCACGCCGCTGGTGCGCATGATCTCGACAGCTTCGCGCACGGGTGTTTCGGGGTTCACGTAGATGAGATCACCGGCCTTTTCACCCTTCGCCTTCACGACCGCTGAGATGCAGGTGTCGCCATCGCACTCGATGAAGCCGAGTCTTGCCAAGTAGTCGTCGTTGTACACCTTCGACAGATAGCCCCGTCCAGAGTCAGGAGTGAGCACGATCATGAGGTCCTCGGGCCCCAAGCCCTTGGCCACTTGAAGTCC
This sequence comes from uncultured Acidimicrobiales bacterium, assembly GCA_905479685.1. Lineage (GTDB taxonomy): Bacteria > Actinomycetota > Acidimicrobiia > Acidimicrobiales > SHLQ01 > SHLQ01. Next base: position 3,106 of record CAJQNJ010000089.1, on the reverse strand, counting down.
TGCAGCGATAGCAGTGCCGCAGGAGCCACCCAAGAGGATTCCCTCCTCGCGGGCGATTCGCCGCGCCATGAGGAAGCTGTCGTGGTCCGAGATCGGGATGACTTCGTCGACGAGATCGTGATGGTAGGTGGTCGGCCAGAAGTCCTCACCGACACCTTCAACGAGGTACGGCCGGCCTGATCCTCCTGAAAAGACAGAACCCTCTGGGTCGGCAGCGATGATCTTGATGTCGGGGTTCTGCTCCTTCAGGTACTTCGCAACGCCCGAAATCGTGCCACCGGTCCCGGCTCCTGCGACGAAGTGGGTGATCTTTCCATCGGTCTGTCGCCAGATCTCTGGCCCCGTCGACTCGTAGTGTGATTGCGGGTTGACCGGGTTCGAGTACTGATCTGGTCGGAAGGCGCCCGGGATCTCGTTCACGAGTCGCTCCGCTGTCGAGTAGTACGATTCAGGATCTTCTGGCGGTACCGCGACGGGGCACACAACGACCTCAGCGCCGTAGGCCCGAAGGAGGTCGACCTTCTCCGGGGCGACCTTGTCGGTCATCACGAAAACGGTCTTGTATCCACGCTGATTGGCAACGATCGCCAAGCCAACGCCGGTGTTTCCGCTCGTCGGCTCGACGATGGTTCCCCCTGGCTTGAGCAAGCCTGCCTTCTCGGCAGCGTCGAGCATCGCGAGTGCGGGGCGATCCTTCGATGATCCACCCGGGTTGTACGACTCGAGCTTGATCGCGAAGTCGCAGTCGAGATGGCCAGCGATCTTCGGCATTCGAACCATCGGCGTGTTGCCGATCATGTCGATGACTGAATTCGCGATCTCCATGGCTTTCCTCTTCTTCCACGCCGCTCGGATTGTCGGGGCCGGTGGTCGTGATGTGTTCGGGTTGTTCCACTGCTGAGTCTACGATCGTCAAGCCTGCGGCGAGACGGGAGACTTCCATGGAATATGAGGCGACCAGGCTGGGGACATCGACCGTTTTCTCGACGAACGCACGCGCGACCATCGGCCCCCGTGATCGGCAACGCTGGCTTCAGAGCTCAGGCGAAGAACGTTCCGACGCCCACATGTACGGCAACGAGGTAGATCATCGTGCCGAGTATCGAACTTGCACCCGCAAGGCGAGAGTCGACACCGTTCGCTCCAGCGATTCCCAGATAGCGACCATTCGGGCGAAAGAAGAGCACTGTGGCAGCGACCAGACCTGTCGAACAGATCCACCGGCACAGTCGACCTGTCACCCACATCGTCCACCGTGTCCAACGGATTCGCGAAAGAAGAGTCGGTCGACCTGTGCGATCGGGGAACCGCCTACCCACGATGAACCAGCTCGCATCGGTGATCGCCAGTCGTGCGGTACCCAGAGCCACGAATGGCAAGAAGCCGATGTGTGGTGCGGCGAGTACGACGAACGCAGCGCGCGGCGCAAGCATCATGAGAAAGACCGGATGGTCGAGCAGCGCAGGCGACCACAACGTCGCAAGGCCGGACGTGACGGCCCAAAGCGTGATCCAGAGCCCATGCAGTCCGAGCCGTCGAGTCCAGGTCGCGAGAGGAGACAAGAGACGGCGGGTTGCCGGGGTCCGCGGCATCGTCATGAGCTGTGCCGAAGCGGTCACAGGAGTACCTCCCGTTCTGCCGACCTCGCCGCACAGCAACGAGCTGCGGGACGTGTGGTGAGCTGCCCACGAATGTTCGGTTGCGACAATGGCACCGCGCTCTATCGACTAACCGGCGAGGTTTCGAAGCCTCCACGTCGAAAGTGAGTCGATCGCCCCATACATCGTGTGGGGCGATCCGCAGAAACTGAATCGCATGTACCTATGCCCATCGGTGGGGTCGAAGTCGAGGCCCGGGGTGGCAGCGACTCCGAGCTCCCGAAGCCACTCGGTTGCCAGACTCTTACTGTCAGCAGCGAGGTGGTCGGTCCGAGCCCAGATGTAGAAAGCACCATCGGCAGGTGCGAGATCGGTCAGGCCCGCCTTCGGAAGACCCTCGAGGAGGATTCGACGGTTTTCGGCGTACCGCACAACATGACCGTCGAGTTCGTCCCGACAATCAAGTGCTGCGAGCGCCATGTGTTGGCTGAGCGCCGGAGGACAGATCACAAGGTTTTGAGCCAGGCGATCGACTCGGGTCACCAGGTCTGTGGGAAGGACGGTCCAGCCGATTCGCCAGCCCGTCATCGAGAAGTATTTGCTGAAGCTGTTGATGACGATTGCCCTGTCGGACAGCGCTGTCGCAGTTGCGGTTTCGATGTCGCCGTATGTCAGTCCGTGGTAGATCTCGTCACTGATGAAACGGATGTCTCGGTCATCACACCACTGGGTCAGCTCGGCGAGCTCATGTGGGGCGAGCACTGTTCCTGTCGGGTTCGATGGACTCGCAACGATCACGCCATCGAGCGGCCCAGCGGCCTCGAGGTGTGAGACGGTTGGCTGATACCGAGTGTTGGCGTCAACGTGAATCGGAACGGCGTGCATGTGTAGAGCCGTGAGAATGTTGCGGTAACACGGGTAGCCGGGGATGGTGACTGCAACGCGGGCACCGGGTTCGAATGCAGCGAGCAGCGTGAGAACGAACGCCCCCGTGGCCCCCTGTGTCACAGCAATTCGAGACGGATCGACATCGAGCTGGTACTCGACTCCTATGTGATTCGCAATCGCTGGCGGCAGGGCGGCAATACCTCGGCTGGCCGTATAGCCGAGCGGGTCTGCGTCGAGGAGGTCGTGGGCCCGTTCGACTGCGCCTCTGGGCGCACCGGTGCTTGGTTGCCCGACCTCGAGATGGAACACGGCTTCACCGGCCTCCTCTCGCTCCTGTGCAGCCGCTACCACTTCCATGACATAGAACGGGTCGATCAATGGACGCATGTCATCCACCAGACGAGAACGCGCTGGCGAGGACACCCGGCGGCGTCCGGTCGTCCCGCGACTCGATCCAGCCGTGCGGGAGAACGACTCGCTTCGGACCGTGGCTGTGTCCTCGTGTGAGTCGCGCCGCCCCATCCGGGAATGGTTCATCGTCGAGAGAATCGAGAATGCCCAACATCTCATCTCGACTGGACATCATTGCGATCTGCTTTCGGACCTGACCACCCACGGCG
>CAJQNJ010000088.1 GCA_905479685.1 uncultured Acidimicrobiales bacterium | reverse complement strand
ATAGCCCAGCCTCGAATAGCGCTGCTCGATGAGACGACCGCCGCCAACTTTGCCGACGTGGCGGGCACGTTGCCGCACGAAGTCACTCAAATCAGAGTCGGGGAGCGATGGGACGAACTCGCCTCATCTATCCCGACTGTGATCGCCGCCACTCATTCAGCCGCCGATCCGGCAATGGTGCTGTTCACATCAGGAACCACAGGGACATCGAAGGGGTGTGTGTTGTCCCATCGATACGTGGTTCGACAGGCCGCGTTGATGGCCCAGCACCTCGGATTCGTGCAGACCGATGTGTTCTACTGCCCGTTTCCGCTGTTCCACATCGACGCAACCGTGTTGACCGTTGGACCGGCACTGGTACTCGGCACCACGGCAGCCATCGGAGAACGTTTCTCAGTCTCAGGATTCTGGCCTGAGGTCCGGCGATTTGGCGCCACGGTGTTCGACTTCATGGGTGCGACATTGACCATGCTCCACAAGGCTGAGCTCGCACCTGACGATGGCGACAATCCCGTTCGGTTGGCGTGGGGAGTGCCGTTGCCCGACGAACTCGCACACGAGTTTGAGCACCGATTCGGGTTGCAGCTCATCGAGTTGTATGGCAGCACCGATGCCGGGGTGCCGATGTATCACCCGATCGACCAACCTCGCCGGCCTGGGTCGTGTGGTGTTGTCATCGACGCCTACGAAGCTGAGCTCCACGATGACGATGGCTTCGAGGTCGACATCGGCGACGTGGGCGAACTCGTGGTGCGGCCCAACGAACCGTCGCTCATGGCCGATGGTTATCTCGGTCAGCCCGAAGCCTCCCTACTGGCTCGACGAGACCTGTGGTTTCACACTGGCGACCGCCTCCGCCGGGACGCTGCCGGGTTCCACTATTTCGTCGGCCGTCGTGCAGACACGGTCCGCCGGCGTGGCGAGAACATCTCCGCGTTCGAAGTGGAGGAAGTCCTGAAACTGCATCCTGACGTGCTCGACGCCGCGGCATTCGGAGTGCCGAGCGATCTCACCGAAGACGACCTGATGGTTGCGGTCGTGCCGAGACCTGGCTGCACACTCGACGGGGCGGCCTTGGTCGAATTCTGCACCCCCCGCACCGCGCGTCACATGGTGCCGCGATTCTTCGATTTCGTGGACGACCTTCCTCGAACGCCAACCGAGAAGGTGCGCAAGGACGTCCTCCGTGACCGAGGGGTCACTCCCGCGACTTGGGATGCCGAGAGTGTGTTCGACAGCGCCTGAGCGTTAGCTGGTACCGGTGGTCGTGATCGACGATCTCAGGCCTCTCGGCCGGTCGAAGATGATGCTCTGACGACAGGTGTTCAGGCCGAGTCTTGTTTCTCGCGCGCCCGCTCTTGCTTCAGGTACTTCTGGTATCGGCGGTTCTCCGTCCCGTCGTCGCCGATGAAGTAGTACGCCACGTGGAACGCGAGCCCGATACCCCAGCCGAGCGTCACCCAAAAAGCGGCATGAGGCACGATCAGCCAGAGGAAGACGTTGATGATCAAGTACGTGGCAACGTGCCACATCAATTCGGTGTAGTCGTTCACTCGTTTCGCCGCACGCTCTTCAGGTGTACTCCTGGTTTCTGTCTTCATCGTGCCTCCTTCGGGTTTGATCTGGGCGCGACTCACGCCGCCCTCGTGGCATCAGTCTGATCTCCCAACTGCTGTACCCAATAGGGTCCAACGCCCCAACCGATCAGAAATCGCCGGTCGTGAACACGCCGGTTTCTGTCGAACCCACGACGAGGCCCTGTCTCTGGGCACGGCCGACTATTTCAGCAGAAATGATTCTCCCAGCACAGTAGGTCCCTTCACGCCGCCAATCTTGTTCAACTGGCTGTGGGATCAACGACGAGGGTGCCATCGATGATCTCGCCCAGCACCGTGATCTCCTCTTCGGTGTAGGTGAGGCCGTCGTGGATGATCACGGCGTCGCGGATCGGTTCGAGATCGAGGCCTTCCACGGGAAGCAGTGGACCTCCACAGATGTACCGTTCGCCTCCACCGGTCAATGTCTCGCACAGCGCTGTGCCTTCGCCGTCGTCATAGAGGTGGCCCTTCACGGCCAGCACCCCGGTCACGCCTGTCGCGTCGCCATCCAGTGCCTCAGACACACGCAGTCCGCCAGCCACGGTCATTCCTGATGCCGAGTCCACCGCACCGCCACCATCCGATGTCGGCGCTTGGGATACGTCAGGAGCGGCATCGCCACCGTCGACCACGGTAAAGGTGCCGTCGCGGTACCGGCCCAGCAGTACGACCATGTCGTCGGTCCACTGCACACCCTGCACCTCTTGCAGATCGAGCACACCGGTGTCGAGGTTGACGAGATCGACCGACGGCTGACCACACTGGGGTGGGAACGACTCGAGGAGAACAGAGCAGAACCGGGACCCGGTCTGATCGATCAGCACGTAGCCCAACACGTTGACATCGCCAGACGGCTCACCGTCGATGATCCCACCGATCGACGCCGGGTCGCCCGCTGGCGGCTCGAGAGTCGTGCTCGTCGATGAATCGGCCTGATCAGAGTCGCTGTCACCACAGGCAGTGGCCGCAATGATCACTGCGAACAGGCACGCTACGAATGTCTTCACATCTCCCAGAATACGGACTTGAAGCAGCGCGTTGAGGGCCAGAAGTCCCGAAGCGTGCAGCTGACCGAATCGAACGTGGACGTTGATGGGTTCATGTAGGACTCGGTGCTGCGGCGTTGGAATCCCGCCCGGGAAATGCAGGGTCAGGTGACATTCGTGCGACTCGTCAGAAGATCGATCGGATCATGCCACCGTCAGCCCGTGAGGAGGCCCCATTGATCGCCGAGGCTCTCGGTGAGCACAGGAAGGCGACGACGTTCGCGATCTCGTCTGGTGAGGCCCATCGTTGCAGCAGGGAAGATGTGCCTTCTCCCTCAGCAAAATAGGCGAGGCTCATCTCGTCAGCCGTCGAGTTCTCCGCCGACGCCATCTGGTCCATGAACGATTCGACGCCGTCGGTCCATGTCGGTGCAACGCGGACCGAGTTGACGGTGACATCGGTGCCGCGTGTCAGTTCGGCCAGACCCCGAGCGATCGAGATCTGTGCGGTCTTCGACATTGCATAGTGGATCATCGACGGGTTCGGTTTCGAGCTCTGTTCGGAGGCGATGAAGATCACTCGGCCCCAGTTTGATTCGAGCATCGGCTGGAGGAACTCGCGTGCGAGACGTACCCCACTCATGATGTTCAGCTCGAACGTGTGCTGCCAGTCCGCGTCCTCGATCTCCCAGAACTCCTTGACTTCGAAGTAACCAGCGTTGTTCACCAGGATGTCGATTGGTCCGACCGTTCTGGCGCTTTCCACCAGCTCGGCTACCCCGTCACTCGTCGATAGATCCGACGCGAAGCCAGTGGCCGACCCGAATTCCGAAAGCTCCGAGATCGTTTCTTGCACCCGGTCAGGGTCTCGTCCGTTGACGATCACCTCGGCGCCCTCGGTGACGAGCGACTTTGCGATGGCTCGTCCGATGCCGAGCGTGGATCCAGTGATCAGCGCTCGCTTGCCATTCAACCCGAGGTCCATGATTGCACTCCTGCGGTTGCGTCCGAAGAGTCTGCCCGACCCAGTGAAGCTCACCGGTGCCGGACGTCGTGATGTCGCCATACAACTGGTGTGCCGGCAGTACATCACAGGCTTTTGTGAAG
>CAJQNJ010000087.1 GCA_905479685.1 uncultured Acidimicrobiales bacterium | reverse complement strand
TGGTGACAGCGGCGGAGCGATCGGCGACGCGCTCGGTGGATATCTTGGTGGTGACAGCGGCGGAGCGATCGGCGACGCGCTCGGTGGATTCCTCAGCGGTGACGATGCGGGAGAGGTGCTCGGCGGTATCGGCTCCAGCTTCCTCGGCGACGATATGGGTGGCCTCCTCGACAACTTTGCTGGTAGCGAAGGCATCGGCGGCTTGATCGGTGGAGTCATGGAAGGCGATGGCATTGGTGACGTGGTCGGCGGCCTGTTGAGCAGTAGCGATGCGGGAGACGCACTCGGCGGCCTCTTGGGCGATTCGGGCCTCAGCAGCGGCGTTTCCCAGATGTTGGGTGGCGATTCCGGCGGTTGGCTCGGGGGTATGACGACAGCGCTCTCAGGATCCGGTGGCATTGTGGGTGCAGTCGGGCAGGTCGCCGAAGGCAACTTCGGCGGGCTCAGCGGGATGGCCGAGCAGCTCGGCGAAGCAGTCGGCGGCGACCTGGGCGGCGTTATCGGCTCGGTCAGTGCTGCGACCTCTGGCGAAGGAGGCTGGCTCGGCGCACTCGACAACGTGCTCGAAGGTGCGGGTGACTCGTTCGGTTCGCCGGCCGTGATACTCGGTACCGTTCAAGAGTTGGCTGGCGATGGCCCAGCATGGCTCCAGACAGCTGCGTCGGCTGCAGAGCAGCTCGGCGAGGGAAACTTCTCTGAGGTCGCGGCCTCGGCGCTCGGCGCGTCACCCGCGTTGGAGAACCTTGCCGACTCGTTTGGCGACTCTGGTCTGGTGGGGACGGCCTTAGGCGAACTCGGGAACTGGGAAGAGTTGGCCGAAGATGGCCTCGGGGCGCTCGGGGTGGATTTGCCCGACGTTGGGGGCGCCGTCGCCGCGCTGGGATCTTTGACACCCGACCCGATTGTTGACGCCGCAAGCGGAGTCTTGGGCGCCGACAATGTGGTCGCTGAGCCGGGCGAGTCCTTGTCGTCCGGTGACGCCGAGGTCGCTGAATCGCTCGAGATCGAACCCATTGCCGGGCTCGGCGACGATCTCCTCGGAGACGAGTCGCTCGGCGCTGCAGCGATGGCCGAGCCGGCTGAGACCGGTGTCCCCGAGCCGGACCTCGACCTCGAGTCCCCGCTCGGTAGCGGACCAAGCGAGAATGATCAGTTCGATGTGGAGTTCGACACCGATCCGACCGCGCCCCCTGATTCCGACCCGACCCCGTTCATCGATGATGGTCCAGCCTTCGACGAACCGGCCCCGATGGATGATCTGACGGAAGCGGTCGAAGCCGCCGATGAGCTGCAGTCGTCAGTCGACGACCTCTTCGAGGGCCTCGAATGAGCGAGGGAGATGCACCAAACGTACTGAGCTCGATCCTCGATCTCACGAAACTTCTTCGCCGAATCGAGCGAAATGACCTGGCGGAAAGGACTACGGCGGCGGCTGCGCGGCTCAAGCGCCCGTCGACGATCGTTTGCGTCGTCGGTGAGTTCAAGCAAGGCAAGAGTTCTCTGGTCAACGGATTGCTGGGCCAACATGTCTGCCCCGTCGACGACGACCTCGCAACGTCGACGATCACGCTGGTCCGCTATGGCGAGGAACCGGGTGCTGTCGTTCGTCGAAGGGTCGATGGCGAACAAGTCGCCGAACGCGTCCCGATAGAGGCACTCGATCAGTGGGCCTCGGAGGTCGGCAATCCCGGCAACGAGAAGAACGTCGAGCGGGTCGAGATTTCTGTGCCTGCGGCGGTACTGAAACAAGGCCTTGTCCTGGCGGACACGCCGGGTATGGGAGGGATCGGGGCGGGTCACGCGGCCGCAACACTGGCCTTTCTGCCATTTGCCGACGGTCTGATCCTCACGTCGGACGCGTCGGCGGAGCTGAGCGCGCCCGAGATCGACTTCCTGGCCCGAGCCTGCGAATTGTGCCCAACAGTGCTGTTTGCGCAGACGAAGACCGATCTTTATCCGTCGTGGGAGCGAATTTTCGACCTGAACCGAGGCCATCTCGAGCGCCGCGGGTTGAAAATCCCGATGGCGGCGACGTCGTCGGCACTTCGTTTCGAGGCGTTGAAGCGCAAGGATCGCGACCTCAACGCAATGAGTAAGTTTCCTGAGCTACTGCAGCGACTCGGCGATGACGTCATCACTCCCGCTCAGTCGACCGCCGAGGAGCGGTCCTCCAACGACGTGCGTAGCGTCGTTGGCTTGGTGCGGTCTGGGCTTGAAGAGGAACGCCAACTCCTGGCTGATCCCACCGCCGTGAAGGAAGCCGTCGAGAAGATCGAGGAGGCCAAGGCCCGCCTCGAACACCTGCGCGGGCCGGCCGCTCGTTGGTCAGTCTTGGTTGGCGATCGTGTGACCGACCTCTCCAGTCGGGTATCGCACGACTTTCGCGGCGCAATGCGAGGCATCAACCAAGAGCTGGACGGGCGCATCGAGATCCTCACGAAAGGGGCAGAGTGGGACGAGGTCGGCCGCGGCTTGCAGACCGCGGTGGCTGACGAGGTCACCGAGGCATTCTTGCGATTGGAGAACGGGCGAGGAGAGATCCGAGCGGCGGTGGTCGATCTTCTCGACGAGGAGAACCTCGATGTCCGATCGAGCAAGGGCGATGGTCCGAGCACCTTTGACGTGTCCCAGATGTGGCGAGGAAAGGGCATCGACGAGTCGTCGGGAGCGAAGGCCGCGTTCAAGACCGGACTTACCGGCGCGAGAGGTGCGCAGGGCGGCGTCATGATGTTCAGCATGATGGGCAACTTCTTGCCGGGCGCCGTTGCAGCATTCATGGCGACGAATCCTGTCCTCCTCGGTGCTGGTGCCGTGTTCGGCAGCGTTCAGTTGCTCGAAGATCGCAAGCGAAAGCTCACGATGCGTCGTCAGAGCGCGCGCCAACAGGTCCGTCAATTCGTCGACGATGTGCAGTTCGAAGTAACGAACGAGATCTCGACGTTGGTGCGCGACATACAGCGGGACCTGCGCGACGAGTTCACTCTTCTGCTTTCGGACCTGCAGCGGACGTATACCAGCACTGCCCAGAATGCTCAGGCGTCGGCGAAGTCCTCACAGGAGGAACGAAAGGCGCGCGGTGAAGAAATTGCTGCGGTTATCGCAGAACTCGGCGTAATCGAATCGAACGTCGTTGGTGCCACATCATGAGTCTCGGCACCGCGGTGACAATCCAGGTGCGCGAATTGCTCTCGGGGGCAGCCGAGGAGCTCAGAACCTCGCCATTCGCCCCTCGGGTTCAGGCGCTGTCCGAACGACTGGACGGGCCACTGCGAGTGGCAATCGCTGGCCGGGTCAAAGCGGGGAAGTCGACCTTACTGAACGCACTTGTCGGCGAACGGCTGGCGCCAACGGACGCAGGCGAATGCACCAAAATTGTCAGCTGGTATGAGCACGGTAGTGGCTATCAGGTGTCCGCTCGGCTGCACGCGGGCGGCGAGCAACCTCTTGCGTTCCGTCGTGATGGTGGCTCTCTGAGCATCGAACTGGGTGGTTTGGTTGAGAGAGACATCGCGAGCATTCGCGTGGCCTGGCCCGCAAAGAGCCTCACCGCCATGAGCTTGATCGATACGCCGGGCCTCGCGTCGATCAACGACGACAACTCCAGGCGTACGCGCGAATTCTTGGAGTCCGACACGGATCGCCCATCAGATGCCGACGCGGTCATCTATCTGATGCGCCATATGCATCGAACCGACTTGCAATTTCTCGACGCGTTCATGGACCGCTCCGTCAGCGCCGCAAGCCCTGTCAACGCGGTCGCAGTTCTGTCGAGAGCCGATGAGATCGGTGCTGGGCGCATCGACGCGATGGACTCCGCAAGGCGAATAGCGGAGCGCTACCGCGTGGATCCATCCATTCAATCGCTGGCTGCAACAGTGGTCCCCGTGGCCGGCCTTCTCGCAGAGACAGCCCTTACGCTCCGAGAGGACGAGGTCGCCTCGTTGCGCACATTGCATGCCACCGAGACCGACGTCCTGGAACGGATGCTTCTCTCGACCGAGAACTTTTGTGATTCGCATTCGAGCGGGCTGACCGTGGAGATACGACGAGCTCTACTCGAGCGGCTGGGCATGTTTGGGGTGCGCATCGCGATGACCGAGATCGGTTTGGGTGTCTCGACTGCAGCGGAGATGGCGCCAAGACTCATCGAACACTCGGGCCTCGATGGTCTGCGCTCCGTCATCAACGCGCAATTCCTTCCTCGTGCTCGCCTTCTTCAGGCGCGCGCTGCACTTGTAAGCGTGCGACTACTTGTGCCCGAACTACGGACGGCGCACCCGGCGACAGCGGATCGATTGGAACGAGAGGCGGAGAGAATCGATGCGTCCGCGATAGATTTCGCACGTCTCCGCGCTGCCCACTTGCTCTCGGCTGCGGGTCTTCGGATTGCCGAACGCGACGCGCGGGACTTGGAGCGGCTCTTGTTGGGTTCCACCGATCCCGCAGCACTGGGTCTCGATGCCGACGCAAGTCGCGCCCAGCTCATGCAGCAGTCGCTCGATGAGGTTGCTCGCTGGCGCGAGCGTGCCGCCGACCCGCTCGCCCAACCGGCCCTGATTGAAGTGTTCGAGACAGCGGCACGCACATGCGAAGGCATCTATGCGTCAACCACAGGCTAGAGCCCGTCCGTTTGTTAGCTGTTTGTGAAGTGGCCGAATGCGCTGTCGGTGAACCGCGCTCCCCTGCCCTGGTTTCAGAGAATGTCGACAGGTTGCGCCCATGTAGCAGGAGCCGATCCGACATGGCCTGTCGCGAGATCGGTATGGTCGTCGAATGCAACATGCACTCCTTCTCCCACCCAACGGTGAGCTCTCGGACCCCCGAGTGTTCGGCCCGCTTGCTGCCGCGGCAGAGGCCGCCGGGTGGGAAGGCCTGTTCCTCTGGGACCACGTGCTCCGGTCACCTGATCAGGTCGGCGCCATCGGCGATCCGTGGATCTGTCTCGCCGCAGCAGCGGTCACGACCAAACGCATACGGATCGGGACCATGGTCACCCCGATCACACGACGCCGACCGATCAAACTGGCCCGCGAGGCGGTGAGCCTCGACCAGCTCTCGAGCGGGCGACTCACTCTCGGCCTAGGCCTCGGTGTCGACAGCTACGGCGAGCTCAGCAAACTCGGCGAAATCGTCGACGCCCGCACCCGTGGTCAACGACTCGACGAGGGCGTCGAACTGCTCTGCCGCTTCTGGACCGGCGAGCAAGTCGACCACCGGGGTGAACACTTCGTCGCGGACGGTGTCACCGTCCTCCCCCGCCCGATCCAACAGCCGCGTGTTCCACTCTGGTTCGCCGCCCGCGGCGAAGCCCGCAAACCGGTCCGGCGCGCAGCTCGATACGACGGCATCTTCCCCGTCGACGTCACCGAGGAAACACTCCGGGCCATGCTCGACCTCATCGCTTCGGAACGGGGGTCACTCGACGGCTTCGACGTCGCAGGCCGGCCGAGCGCCGACCTCAGCTATGAAACCCTCACCGAGATCGGTGTGACCTGGATGTTCACCGGCGTGCAACCAGGGGCAACTCGAGCCGAAGTCGAAAGCATCGCGACCTCCGACCCCGTCTCGGCATTCGACCGGCCCGAACTCCGCCCAGGTGCGCGTCGATAGCTCCTCGACTGGCTCAGCCGGCGTCAAGTGAGTTGTTGGTTGCCCGGAGCACCATTTCGACGGTGAGTATCCGGCCGAGCATCTCGGTGTCCTCGAAGTCGGGCTCTACCGCCCGACGCAGCAGATCGGCAACGACCGGTTCGTCGTACAGCGACGCTGACCTCGTCAGGTACCCCGTCACTCCCGAGTCGCCTCCAACACGCAAACCATCGAGGCAATTTCGACGTGCCGCGATCTCTGCCTCGGTCGGACCTGGCACGGGATGGTTGATGAGCTTTCGACCAATCGCTCGCTTGCTGAGTTTGTTCGTCGCACGACGGCCTACCGATTTCGCATAGGGCGCGAAGCGATGGAGGTTCGAGAACTGGATCGGCTCCGCCGGTCCACCCATCGTTGTCGGAAGAGCGGCGACCTTCGGATCGAGATGGTTGATTGCGTGCCGCATCAAGCCGTGGCCGAGTCGATGCTTCCAGTTCACCGAGGCAGCCTTCTCGTTGATCGAGCCGAAATAGTAGGGAGACTGGATCAGCCCATAGGCACCGAACGCAGGACCGTAGAGCCCGAAGTGTGCTGTGTTCATATATCCGTAGATCATGTCGAGTTGCCAGGTGTTCAGATGGCCGGCGTGGGGCTCAGCCCACACACTGAGCCTGCTCAGCAGGTTCGCCCGCACCGCCTCGCTAGGGTCCTCGGCGAGTACAGACATGTCTTTCTTGACCATGCTTCGCATGTTGAACATGCCTTCGAAATCCACACGATTCGAGCGCCCGATATTGGCCCACTCGTGCCACCAGTTGTAGCTCCGCATCGTCTCGGGTCCCCCGCCATTGAACATGATCGGTTCGATGCCCATCTCCGGGGGTTGCCACAATGCAGCCGACAGATCGAAGACGTCCAGGTGACCGTCCCCCCACGCGAGGGCGTGGTCGAGCAGATCTGGCTGCATGTCGGGCCAGTTCGGAGGATGTTCGATGTGTAACCACTCCCACCCCGTGAGTCCCACGATCTTGCGAGCGATGCGAACGTCAGGGTGATCCAGGGCACCACGAGTGTTGGTCCGAACAGTAATGCCAGCCTCTCGCAGGAGGAGATTCACCAGTCTGCTGTCGTAGCCCCCGGTGATGTTCGCGCAGTATTCGATGTCAGGGTCTAGCTGCTTCGCGAACGTCTCGACCGCTACGTCCACGAGGTGTTCAGCGGCTTCGGCGAGACCCATCGCCGCGACCTCCTCATCGAGCCGAGGTCGATAGTAGGTCTCTCGCGTCACCGACCGATCGCCGAATCGAATCCGAACACCTGGCTTGATGCGCTCGATCCCCCGAAAGTGCGTGACTTCCCCGTGTTGGGATCCCTTGCGAAGAAAATACTGGAGTCCGAAATGGTTGGGCTCAGACCGCAGATATCGGGCAAGCGCGAGCGAGGAGGTCGACACGTACGTCTTACCAAGCCGCTCAGCGACGTAGAGGGTCTGCAATCCGTATCGATCGCCGGAAACGACCACCTCGTCGGTCCGGGCGTTGAACGACACGAGCGAGAATTGACCATCGAGATCCTCGACCCGTGCGCCGATGAGCGACCCCGGGTAGAGCACGAGTCCATGGCTTGCGACCCACGAGGCACCATCGTTCTCGATATGACTCGCGCCGTCGGCTGCGAATCGGACAACACGAGCGAAATCCCCCGCAGCAACCGACTCGCGCGCCGATACGCCGCGAAGCGACTCGAATGCATCCGCGAGCCCGTTGATCTCTGATTCAGCTACCGACCGCGCCCGGTCGTGCGCCACTATTGCCACCAATCCACGCATGCCGTCCCTTTCATCAGTAAGCAGGATCGAACCGTCGTCTCGACACGACGTACACGATGATCCCATGCGACTCAGTCCCTACGGCGTGGGCCATTCGGCCACTTATCGGGTGAGCCGATGACACCGATAGGTCTCGAGGGCCTTGTTTCATGGCCCGCAAGGCAGTACCCCTAGAGACGAGCCGCAAGCCTTCGGCTGCGCGGAACAGGAGTTGCGTGAACATGGTGGGCCAATCGATGAAGAAGATCGGTGTCGTTGGCTGCGGGTACTGGGGTGCAAATCATGTCCGAATCCTGCACACCATCCCGAGCGTGGCGGTGACCGCCGTCGATCCAGACGGGGCCCGACTGGCCGAGCTATCGCGCCTGCACGTGGGCATCGCTACCGCTACCGACCTCTCGCAGGTGATCGACGAACTCTCGGCTGTCGTCATCTGCACACCTCCCCGATCGCACGGACCTCTCGTGCGCGAAGCACTCGAGGGGGGTTGTGACGTACTCGTCGAGAAACCGCTCGTCATGTCCAGCGAGGAATGTCTCCAACTCAAGGGACTCGCCGAGGAACTCGACCGTGTGCTCATGGTGGGTCACACCTACGACTTCCATCCTGCAGTCGACGAGCTTCGCACCGCCTATGCCCGCGGCGACCTCGGCGACATGCGGTACCTCGACTCGGCGCGCCTCAGCATCGGTGGTTACCGCGACGACGTGAACGTGCTGTGGGACATGGCTCCGCACGACATCGTCATCATGCGTCGAGTCCTCGACGCATGGCCGACCCGCGTGAGCGCCTGGGCGATCGATCACACGAACAATGGCGTCCCAGACGTGGGAATGATCCGTCTCGAGTTCAGCGAACCCGAGACCGTCGGATACATCCGTGTCAGCTGGCTCGACCCTGTGAAGGTGCGCCGCTTCACCGTAGTTGGCTCGAATCAGACTGCTATCTTCAACGACGTCAGCGACCCATTGTCGCCCCTGCGATTCGTCGACACTTCCTCGGACCCCCGACTTGGCGAGGGTTCTCTTCATCCTCTGCCTCCCGGATATCGCGATGATGCGATCTCCAGCCCGATCATCCCCGCTTCCGAGCCATTGGCGCTCGAGGTGACACACTTCCTCGAGTGCATGGATACTCGTGAGGAGCCCCGGTCATCGGCGGCGGAGGGACTCGGAGTCATCGCCATTCTCGAAGCGGCCGATCTGTCAGCGACTACGCACCAGCCAGTCGTCGTGAACCCCTCCGTCGTGCCAAGTCGCTCGACATGACGAAGTCCGTTCCTTTCCTCGACCTCGAGCCGTCGCACGAACCGCTTCGCGGCGATCTCGACGCCGCGTGGGCCGAGGTGGTCGACTCCAACGCGTACACACTGGGCCACCTGCTCGAGGTCTTCGAAACCGAATGGGCCGAGTATTGCGGGGTCGAACACGCCATCGGCGTCGCCAACGGAACTGACGCGCTCGAAATGATCCTGCGCGCACTGGAGATCGGAACCGGTGACGAGGTCGTCATACCTGCGAGCACCTTCGTCGCAACGGCGGCTGCTGTCGTCGCCGTTGGCGCAACTCCTGTCTTCACCGACGTCGATTCGGCCACAATGCTGATTACCGGCGACCACCTTCGAGCGGCGATCACCGCGAGAACCGCTGCGGTGATCCCCGTCCACCTGTACGGAAATCCCGTCGATATGAGCGAGCTATCGCAGGTCGCCGAACCAACAGGAATCGCAGTGATCGAAGATGCTGCGCAGGCCCATGGTGCGCAGATCGGCGATCACAAGATCGGCTCGCTCGGGCGAGCTGCCGGCTTCAGTCACTACCCGACGAAGAACCTGGGCGCCTTCGGCGACGGTGGATCGATCACCACGGACGATGCACAACTTGCCGAGCGCCTGCGCCGTCTGCGCAACCACGGTCGGGCAGCCCAGAGCGACCAGGAGTACGTCGAGGTCGGTCGAACGAGCAGGCTCGATGCGCTCCAGGCAGCCATACTCTCGGTCAAGCTCGCACACCTCGATGCGTGGGTGAAAACGCGACGTGAGATCGTGGAGTCATACGACGAACATCTCCCCCATGGCCTCAAACGTGTCGGAGCTGACTTGCTCACAAGCTCATCACCCCACCTCTGCGTTGTGCGAGTCGAGCATCGTGATCGAGTGCGATCCGAGCTGCAAGACGCAGGCATCGGAACGAGCATCCACTACAGCGACCCGGTATCGCGAACTCCCGCCTATGGCGGCCTCAGCGGGGTCCACCCGATCGCTGAATCGTCGGCTGACCGAGCATTGTCTCTCCCGCTCTGGCCAGGGTTGTCGGAGCAGCAAATCGTGCACGTTTGTGCCGAACTCGGCCGCGCTGTTTCGCGGGTCAGCTCGTGACTACTCATCAACAGGCCGACCTGGGATTGAGCGCTCGGGCACCGATCTCGGTTGAAGTTCGTCGAGGTTCGACGATGGCCATCAAAAGATCGATCGACGTCGTTCTCAGTCTCGCGATCCTGCTTGTGTCATCGCCATTGCTGGCGGCAACAGCCCTGGCAACTCGGCTGAACACCCCCGGTCCGGCCATATTTCGGCAGGAACGCGTCGGTCTCGGCGGCCAGACCTTCACGCTGCTCAAGTTCCGCAGCATGTTCGACGGAGTCGCGGACGATACCCACCGCGAGCAAAATCTCGCAGAACTAGCTGGTGCGGGAAAGCTCGACGCTCGGGTGAGCTACAAGGACGCCGAAGATCCGCGGATCACCCCGGTCGGGCGCGTCATTCGACGGTTCAGCATCGATGAGCTACCCCAACTGGTGAACGTCATTCGAGGCGACATGTCACTCGTGGGCCCCCGGCCGAGCCTCATCTGGGAGGTCGCCGAATTTCCTGCATCCGTCGATCGCCGCTTCGCGGTCCGACCCGGACTCACCGGGTTGTGGCAAGTCAGTGGACGCAATATGTGGTCGCTGCCCGAGATGCTCGAGATTGACTGCGTCTACGCGGACACACTCTCCACGCTCGGCGACATTCGCATCCTCCTTCGGACAATTCCCGCAGCGATCCGAGGCGACGGCGCGGCATGACCACGCTGCTGGTGTCGACCGTTGGCGGGCACCTTGCGCAACTCCACGAACTCATGCCCCGGTTCAGCGGAGTCGAAACCGAAGATCGGCTGTGGGTCACCCACCGCACCGAGCAAAGCGAATCGCTCCTCACCGGTGAGGACGTCGTTTGGGTGCCGTACATCGAGGAACGTGATCTTCTCGGGGTCGTGCGGGCCTTCGGGCCTGCCTACAAGCTGATCGGTTCCCGAGGTGTAGACGCTGTCATCAGCACCGGGTCGGCGATCGCTGTCGCCTACCTGGCGGCAGCCCGTGTCCGACGCCGCCGGGCGGTGTTCATCGAGTCGACCGCGTTTATTCGATCGAGATCTCGAACTGGGCGAATCGTCCAGCGCTACCCGGGCGTTTCGACGTACACCCAGTCGCTGACGATGCGAACTCACAGCTGGCATTACGAGGGCTCGGTGCTCGACAGCTATCACGCGGAGCCTATGAGGTCTGAGACTCCGACGCGGCTGGTGGTCACAGTCGGCACGTCGCAGTCATTCGGGTACCGTCGCTTGCTCGAGCGACTGGTCGAGATCATCCCGTCCGGAGTCGACGTCCTCTGGCAGACCGGTTGCACCGACGTCGAGGGCCTGGAACTCGAGGCCACACCATGGGTTCCGCATGCCGATCTCGCCGCTGCGGCGGCCGATGCTGACGTCGTCATCGCACATGCCGGCGGTGGGTCGGCGCTGACCGCACTACGTGCCGGCCGTCGACCCGTACTCGTGCCGCGTTCCTCCGAGTCAGGCGACTTCAACGACAATCACCAGCACGAGATCGCAGAGCTCCTGGCAGATCGACAACTCGCCATTGTGCGCGACGTCGATGACCTGAGCTGGGCGGACATCGTCGAGGCCTCGACGTGGCGGGTGCGACGAACCGACAATGAGAGCCCCTTCCACATCGGTGGAACCCCATGACCCGACCCCTCGTAGAAGTGGATCCGACGACCGACGCCGAATGGCGGGCGGTTTCAACCGAGCACGGCACCCTCTTCGAGAGCCCACCCTGGCTCGCGTCGATCCGAGACGGTTTCGGCGTCGAAGTGAAAGCTGTGCTCGATCCCGAGGCACGGACCGGATTCGCCGTCGGTTTCGTCGACGACGAGATCGGCCCACGTCTCGTAGCTCTTCCCTTCTCCGACTACTGCAGGCCGCTCGGCGTCATGGACATGGCAGGCTGGCAACGGCTGGCGGGGCCATACCTCGACAGCAAGATCCCATTTCGTATGCGCTCGCGGACCCTCGATGTCCTGACGGATGATGAACGGCTCTTCGAGCGTGGCCGATACTCCTGGCACGGTGTCGAGCTGCGCGCCGCCGAGGAAGAGCAGTGGTCGGGCCTCGCTCCAGGCGCGCGCCAAAACGTCAGAAGAGCGCGTCGCGAGCGGGTTGCGGTATCCGCTTCGACCGGACGTGAGCCGCTCCGCCGCTTCGAGTCGCTCCACCGCCAGCTGCGCCATATGAAATATCGGATGTTGTCGCAACCCCCCGAGTACTTCGATGCCCTTCACGGGAACTTCGGCGACGACCTCGTCGTGCTCGAGGCCACCGTCGATGAAGTTGTCGTTGCCGCTGTTGTGCTTCTTCGCTGGAGAACAACCGCGTATTACAAATTCAACGCTTCCACCCCGGAGGCATCGCCGCTACGTGCCAACGACCTCCTGATGTGGGAGGCGATTCGTCATGCCACAACGGTATGGGGCTGTGGTGACCTGGATCTCGGCCTGAGTCATCTCGACCAGCCTGGCTTGCTTCGATACAAGGGCAAGTATGCGACACAGACCGACGACATCATCGCCTGGTCAACCGTCGAGACCGGTGACGAGACTCGAGCTCTGATCGTGAGAGACCGCGCCAACGAACTCGTCGTGCGGGCAACAGCCGACGGCGCTACAACCGATGCGCTCGTTCATGCATCCCGTGAGCTCTACCGGCTCTTCTGCTGATTCCGATCAGGAAGCGTGCCGCGCTGTTCGGCCCGAACGAAGTACTGGAGCATCGTCCACACCCCGACGGCGTGAACCATGGCGCTGACGAATGAGGCTGCCACTGCGCCCTGCCAACCGTGGTCAGGAATGAGCAGGATGTTGAGCCCGACGTTCACCGATGCTGAGAGCGAGATCAGAGCGACCCGATACTTGTGCAACCGGGCAGCGGTGAGCATTGTGCCTGCGAAGATCGACGCTGACCCGAGTACTGGCAGCAACGAGAGCCACCGCATCGCCTCCGCTGAGTCAGCGTAATCGGCCGGCAGCATCGCCACGACCAGATCTGCTGCGAGCAGCATCACTAGCGCAGCGATACCGGTGAATCCTGTCGCCACGATGGTTGCGCGCAGCGCCATGTCTCTTCCCTCTCGCACCGATCTCGCCCCCGCTGCGTACAGCCGGGCCGTCGATCCGAACAAGAGCGCCCGCGCAGGCAGCCGTGCGATACCGACGACACGATTCGCTGCGCCATAGATTCCGGCATCGAAGACCTGGTCGAGTCGTACGAGGAGAAACGTGTCCGTGCTGGCGCTGAACATTGAAATTCCGAAGCCGAGCGAAAGCGGGACGCCCTCGGTGACGTCCTCTCTCGTCGGACTGATCGGCCGGGGAATCTGAGTAGTCATTGCCAGCAGACCGATCATCGCCACTACAGAAGCCGCCACCGTGGCCGCGACGGCCCACATCCACAATTCGAGCGTGTCGACGAATGCGAGAAGAATCAGTCCTGCGAAGGCGCGCGCTGCGCCATGGCCGATACGGAGCATCGCCATCGCTCGCAGCCTCTCGGTCGCGAGCGCCGCGAAGATCACAAGTTCGAGCACGGCCATCGCGATGAGTTCGCTGCCGCCCAGTATCGCCAGAGACAAACGATCGACTTGCGGCAGGATCAATGGTTGAAGCCCGACAAGGGCAAGAGTAACGGCGGTTCCACCCATCACCGAGATGGTCGTGCCCTGGCCGATCGCGCGCTCCAGGCTCCAATTGTCACCAGCTACCCGCTGCAGCAGCAGGTGTGTTGCCCCCAGCCCTGCATACGGCTGTAGGAACATGAGCAGGCCGAGCGTACCGATCAACACTCCGTATTCGCTTGGATCGAAGAGATAGGTCAGGATCACGAACACGACGATCTGGGTCAACAGCCGGCCTACCTCACCGAC
>CAJQNJ010000086.1 GCA_905479685.1 uncultured Acidimicrobiales bacterium | reverse complement strand
AACTACCAACCCCAAAACACAAGAAACCCGAACCACTGAGGGTTCGGGTCTTGCAGATGTCTTGACACATAACAAATGTGGAGCTTAGGGGAATTGAACCCCTGACCTCTTCCATGCCATGGAAGCGCTCTACCAACTGAGCTAAAGCCCCGAATAACGACTCCGCAGGTTAGCAGCCCAGGGCCAAGATACGTCGGGCAGACGGGTCAACTGAAAACCATCACGGCTGGGCATTACCTGCCGATAGACACTTCGGCCTACGCTGCTTGCCCGGGGATCCGGAGATGGCGATGAACAGTGCACAATTTGAACGCCTGGCACGCGAACACTTCGACCTGCGCCCAACGGCGCCGATTCGCGAGTTGTCCGCCGGCAACATCAGCCGCAGCGCCGTGGTCGAGACGGACGACGGCGCAGTTGTTCTCCAAGACATGAACCTGAGCATCTTTGCCGACCCGGCGGGATTGATGCAGAACACCGAACGCATCCTCCAACGGATGAGCGAGCACAACCTGCTTGCGTTGTCGTTCATTCGTTCGGCATCGGGCAACTGGCTTGCCGATTTCGACGGAACTCCCTGGCGCTGCTACCGCTTCGTCGACGGGCAGGCCACCCCCGATATCACCACGCCCGAAGAGGCACAATCCACTGCCCGCGCCTTCGGCCGGTACGCAAAAGCGATCGATGGACTCGACCTTGTCGAACACGTCGTTGGGTACCACGACTTCGACGCACGGGTTGCGGTGTTCGAAGCCGAAGTCAGCGCAGACGAGCTCGGACGAGGGTTGTCGTGCGAAGAGACGATCCAGGACCTCCTCTCGATCGTCGATCGGCTCCGCCTTTCTGCGGGCTATGAGGCATGGCGAGAGGCTCCGGTCCGCAACGCACACAACGACGCAAAGGGTCCGAACTGCATCGTCGGACCGACTGGTGGGCGCACGATCATCGATCTCGACACCACCATGCCCGGCACCGTCCTTTCAGACATCGGCGAGATGGTTCGCTCGAGTACCCGTTCTCTCGATGGCGCCACACCAGCCCAGTACATGGCGCAGATCGAATCGGTGAACCGTGGCTTTCTCGCCGGGTATGGGGGAGATCTCACCGCAGGCGAGCGCTCCGCCATGTTGTTGTCGGGACCATTGATGGCCGTCGAGAACGCCGTTCGTTTCCTCGCCGACCATCTCTCGGGCGACAAGTTCTACGGAGCGGATGCGCCGAACCAGAATCTTGATCGGGCCATCGCACAACTCGAGCTCAGCAAGCGCTTGATCGCCGCCATCGAGTGGGCGACCACCGGCTAGAGCTGGGTGAAGAACGTATTCGTCCCAGCAGAGCGAATCAGCGAAGCATGATCGACTCACAGAAGACTCTGGCGTCGCGGACCGGGACAATCGATACGGCGTAGAACTGCTCATCGATACCCTCGGTCGAAGGCGCGATCAGCTTGTGGTCCGCCAGCCGTTCGACTCGCTCAGGATCGACCAGGTTGCCGTTGTTCCACACGTGCACGTAGCTGGCGTAGGTGGATTCGTCACCATCGACGATCGTGATCATCACATCGGTGGTTCCGTCGACCTGTTCGAGCCGGCAATCGATCACGTTGGTGTCTCCGATGAGCGGCACATCAACTCCCTTGACGTTCGCCCAACCGGGAAGATCGATCACGTCACCAACACCGAGCGACACGAGAACCACGAGTAGCCCTGCGAGCACTCCACCGGCTACAGCGAGATTCCTCTTCATCGGCCGCCAGGCCCGGCGCTCATCAGATCGAGCGCGGTTTCGGCGAGCATCGCGACCTGCGCTGCCCACTCGTCAGGATCGAACCCGCCGTCCTCACCCATGGCGCCCGCACGATATCGATCGACCACGCCGTCGAGAATGCAGGCAAGTCGCCACGTCGCGAACGCATGGTAGAAGCCGACATCACCGACCGATGCGCCGATCGAGTCTTCATAGATGGACACGACCTCGTCTCGTTCGATGAAGCCGTCGGCGAGCGTCGGGGGAGCCGAGAGCGCGATGACGACGTCGCCAGGTCGAGACCAGTAGGTCAACATCGCCCCGAGGTCGGCGAGGGGATCCCCGAGCGTCGTCAGCTCCCAGTCGAGCACTGCAAGCACCTGCCCGTCGTCGCCGACGATCGTGTTGTCGAGGCGATAATCGCCGTGCACGAGGCGTGCGGTTCCCTGCTCGGGAACACGCGAGGAAAGCTCGGCGTGGGCCCGGTCGATGACCGGATTGTTCGGCGAGTCAGTCGCGTCCACCTGACCCTTCCAGCGTCGAAGCTGTCGCTCGACGTACCCCTCTCGCTTCGCGAAATCACCCAGCCCCACCTCATCGATGTCGACCTGATGGATCTTCGCCAAGTTCTCGACGACAGACACGCCCATCGCTCGCCTCGTCTCGAGATCGAACCCCTCGGCGATGGTGTCATTTCGCACGACGGTGCCCTCGACCCAATCCATGACGTAGAACGGCACGCCATTGACGGCAACGTCGTCACAGAGACCGACCATGGTCGGGACGGGCACCTCGGTCGGCGCCAACGCCGACATCACCCGATGTTCACGGCCCATGTCATGGGCGGTTGCAAGCACGTTTCCAGTTGGCGGCCGACGTAGTGCCCATGCTCGGTTGGCGGCGTCGGTCACGTGAAAAGTCAGATTCGATCGCCCGCCGGCGATCTGCTCGAAAGCCAAGGGAGCAACGACCTCGCCACCAGAGGCTGCGACATGTTCGGACAACCATGCGGTCACCGGTTCCACGTCGACTTCCGGAGGCGTATCGGCGTTGCTCATGCCATTCCTTCCGATCTCCCCGCCGTGGGGACAACGGGGGACAGGCTATTGCATGGGTTGTCTTGGGCATCGGCTGGCGGCCGATACGCTCGAAGGCCTGTCGAGCAGGAGGAAAGACGAGCATGGCTGACGTCACCGATGCAACGTTCGCAACCGATGTGGTCGAACGGTCCAATACTGTTCCCGTGGTCGTCGACCTTTGGGCCCCATGGTGTGGCCCGTGCACTTCGCTCGGACCAATTCTCGAAAAGGTGGTCGGCGAGACCCAGGGAATGGTCGAGTTGGCGAAGATCAATGTCGACGAGAACCCCGAGGTGAGCGCAGCGTTCAAGGTGCAGTCGATCCCGGCGGTCTATGCACTGAAGGACGGTCAGGTCGTCGATGGATTCATGGGCGCCCAGGGTGAGCCGCAGGTGGTCGAATTCGTGCAGCGCCTCCTCGACATGGCGGTCACAACCGTGGACGAAGATGGCAACCCTGTAGCCGACGAGCCAACGATCTCCGAGCCCTCAGCCGACGGCGTGACGCCCGAGGCAGTCGAACCGGAACCGGCTGGCGTGAGCGACGAGGAAGCCGCACTCATCGAGATCGAGCTCAACGAATTGTTGTTGGTCGTCAAGGGCGACGACGAAGCCCGAGAACGCTTCGTCGAGTTGCTCGATCAACTCGGTGCACAAGACCCTCGCACCAACGCCTATCGACGCAAGCTGGCTACTGCACTGTTCTGAGCGCGCTGCTATCCTCGACAGCGAAGCAACTTCCCCTGTGTTTCGACCTCAGGAAGTTCTTCCATGTCCGAGTTGCACCGCGGTGCTCGACAGGTCGATCCGCTCGATGCGCTTCGCGCTGCGGACCATCGGCCCGTAACCGAGATTTGGCGAGAGCGGCTCCATGCGCGACTGGCCGGTGCTCTCGCACCGACCGTTCGGCGAGTCGCAGCGACCGTTGCAGTCGCAGGTGTCGTCGTTGTCGTTGTATGGCAGCTACGCCTGACGACGGGACCGCCCGTCGAGGACAGCATTCCGCTGGCGCGCGGTGCTGCGGTCGAGGTGCCGGCGACCGCGCCGGTCGTCGAACTTCAGGCCGGCACAGTGATCGACACGGAGCAACCCGTCCAGAGCGGTCGAGTCGTCGTGCATGTTGCTGGAGCGGTGTTGCATCCCGGCCTGGTCAATGGCGAGACCGGATGGCGCATCGACGACGCTGTGCGCGCGGCTGGTGGTGCTCTGATCGATGCCGACCTCGATCGCCTCAACCTGGCCGCGTTCGTCGAGGATGGTCAGCGGGTGTTCGTGCCGGTGGAAGGAGAGGACGAACCTGTCGTGGTCAGCGCCCAGTCGCAGGTCGACGACAGTGATCGATCCGGCCCGGTGAACGTGAACCGAGCCGATGCGGGGCTACTCGAAACATTGCCTGGTGTGGGCCCGGCTACCGCCCAGACGATCATCACGCACCGAGAACAACACGGGAACTTCGCCGATATCGATGCGCTCGTCGCTGTTCGCGGGATCGGACCAGCCACCATCGAAGCCTTGCGCGACCATGTCACGGTCGGTTGAGGCGCCTGCCGGCCTCGTCCGGCCCAACGACGGCACATCGTGGAGGGCCGATGCCTCCGTGGTCATCATCGTTCTGGCGGCGTTCGTCTCGGCCCGGTTTCTCGGTTTCATGCCAATTGCCGCGGCGCTGGTTGTGATGCTCGTCGGGATCGTCACCGTTCGCCCTCGGGTCATCGGCATCGGGCTTCTCCTGCTGGTTGCGTGGCATGCCGGCCACGAACTCCGAGGCCTCGAACCCTCCCCGACGAAGCCAGTTCGAGAGGCCGACGTGGTGGTTGTGGATGACCCGCGTGCGGGCGACGGGCGTATCCGGGCGTTGGTCGACTTGGACGGTGATCTGCTGATGATCGACGCGCGTGCGGCGACTGCGGGCGATCTCAGTACCGCCCGTGTGGGCGACCATCTGATGATCTCGGGCAGCGTTCGCGGATCGCGCCCTCGGTCCTCATGGGCGATCAGTCGTCGAGTGGTCGGCAGGGTTTCGGCCACCACCCTGCGCCGAACCGAACCAGCTCGCGGGCCGACCGGGCTTGCGAACGCCTTCCGTTCGACGGTGCGTTCGGGAGCCGAGAGTATGTCGCACGATCGAAAGGTGCTCTTCACGGGCTTGGTCTTCGGCGATGACCGAGGGCAGAACGTGATCGTCGCCGACAACTTCAGAGCAGCGGGGCTTGGCCACCTCCTCGCGGTGTCTGGCCAGAACGTTGTCTTCGTGCTGCTGCTCGCCGCCCCGATCCTCACCCGGATTTCGGCAATCCCTGTACGGGTCGGGGCAGCACTCACCGTCCTCCTCGGGTTCGGCTTCATCACCCGCTTCGAGCCATCGGTGACGCGTGCACTGGTCATGGCTGGCTTGGCCTTGCTCGCTCATGCGCTCGGTCGACCGGGCGGTGCTGCAGTTGCTCTACCCCCAGCCGTCGTCGGACTGCTTCTGTTCGATCCACTCCTTGCGTGGTCGCTTGCGTTTCAGCTGTCCGTGGCTGCGACGGCCGGATTGATCGTCCTCACACCCCGGATCGCGGCGCTTGTACCCGGACCCGACGCGTTGGTGTTGGCCATCTCGGCGACGTTGGGGGCGCAACTTGCGGTGTCGCCCCTGCTGTTCGCCACGTTCGGGACGGTGAGTGCAGTCGCGGTTCCGGCGAACCTGCTCGCAGCACCAGCCGCGGCTGGAGTCATGATGTGGGGCCTCGTCGCCGGCACCCTGGCTGGGCTGTCCCCCGAACCAGTTGCGTGGCTCCTGCACCTTCCGACCCGGGCGATGCTCTGGTGGATCGACACCGTGGCCGAGGTGGGAGCTCGACTACCTGTCGGCCATGTTGGAGCTGCCTACGTCTCGGTACTCGTGGGGTTGGCTGTGATCCTGGGGACACGTCGCTGGTCGAACAACACGAGATGGTGCTGGACAATCCTCGCGAGTGGGGCAGTGGTGCTCGCCCTTGTCCCGTTCGTGTCTCCCCGCACGCTCCAACCCGGCCGACACCGTCTGACAGCGGGTATCGAGGTGGTCCGATCATCGGGAGGCCACGATGTGCTGATCGTCTCCGATGGTGCTCGCGTCGACATGTCGTTGGCTGCGCTTCGTCAGGCTCGCCTTGGTCACATCGACCTCACCATCGTGCTGGATGGCTCGCGGGACAGCGGCCGTCTGATCCGAGTCTTGCGCGATCGGTTCGGGCTCGGGGAGATCTGGGCACCCCCCGATCACGACATTCCCGGAGGTCGGACCACCGAATCGTTCGAGGGGACCGTCGGGTCGCTCACCGTTCGAACAGCAGCCGATGGAACGGTGGACATCACCGACCTCGGGTGATGTCTCGACCATCCGATAACGTCGCAAGCGATGACACCAAGCACCCCGACCCTCGTCCATGCCAGAGGGCGTCACGCCGCTGAACCACCGCAGATTCGAATCGAGGAAGACACGCTCGACGCCGTCCTTGATGCGCTGGACCCGATCGATGACCTCGATACTGTCGTCGTCGTCGTCGATGTTGTTGCAAGCATCAGCGATAGCACCGGGCCCTTGGTCGATCACGATGAGTTCATCGCGGTCGTGTCGGTTCTGGTCATGCACGGTGTGCGGTCGTTCGAGACCCGACACCCGCAACCGGTGCGCCGTGTTCTCGACATGCACACGGCAATCGTCGCCGGTGAGATCGAGATTCTCGAGTCGTGACGATCTGCTTCCTCAAGGGCAACGACGACTCGCTTCTGAGTCGTGGCGTGAGTGAACAGGTCGCGTCACTCGTGGGCACGGGCGACGCGTCGCTCATGGTCGAGGAGCTCCTCGAAGATCACTATCGAACCGACGACGACTCGTTCGTCATCAACCGTCTGGTCGACGCAGCACAGACCCCACCGTTCCTCACCGAGCGACGAGTCGTCGTCGGGCGTCACATGGGTCGGTTCTCCAAAGGCGCAGACGTCGAGCCCCTCGTGGCGTACCTACAAGAGCCCCTTCCGTCGACCGACCTCGTTCTCGTGTGGGAGCGAGGAATGTCACCCAAACAAGACCGCATGCCCAACGTGCCGAAGGGTCTGACCGAAGCGCTTCAGGCGGCCGGAGCTGAGGTCATCGATACAGGAATTCCGTCTGGGAAGAACGCGTCGGCGTGGCTCGACCGCCAACTCAAGACCTCGTCGGTAAAAGTGGACACACGAGCAGCGCAACACATCGCCCAACACCTGGGAGAACAACGGTCTCGGGTCGTGAGCCTTCTCTCGACACTCGAGTCCATCTACGGGCCCGACGTCAACATCGGCGTTGCCGAGGTCGAACCCTTCCTCGGCGAGTCAGGCGATGTACCCCCCTGGGAGCTGACCGATGCCATCGACTCGGGCAAGATTGATGTCGCCCTCGACAAGCTGCATCGAATGACCGAGTCCGGAGGCCGTCACCCACTGCAGATCATGGCGACACTCCAGACCCATTACCTGCGCATGTTGCGGCTCGACGGCGCACCGATATCGGGCGAGAAACAGGCCGCACAACTCCTCGGAATGAAGGGGTCGACATTTCCCGCCAAGAAGGCGCTCAACCAGTCGAAGAAGCTCGGATCGCCCGGAGTGCAAAAGGCGGTCGAGTTGTTGTCCGACGCAGACCGGGGGCTCCGAGGCGAATCCGGCTGGCCTCCTGAACTGGTGATGGAAGTGCTTGT
The DNA here is from genome assembly GCA_905479685.1 of uncultured Acidimicrobiales bacterium. GTDB lineage: Bacteria > Actinomycetota > Acidimicrobiia > Acidimicrobiales > SHLQ01 > SHLQ01. The sequence goes on along the minus strand of CAJQNJ010000086.1, from coordinate 61,179 downwards.
TGCTCGGTTGGCGAACCTTCGATGAGCCTGATCGCAATCGTCGTCGGGGTCATCCTCGTCGTCTCCGTGCTTGCCGACCTCGTCAACACGCTGGTCACTACCACGAAAGGCGCCACGGGGATTCTGGGGCCACGAGATCGGCCACCGACTCATCCGCCCGAACGCGCAAATACCCAGGGAACGTTGGCCTCACACAGATTCGTGAGGTTGCGCGGATCGAAGACGACTCAGGCGTCTTGAAGTGAACGAACGCGCTTGGTGAGACGGCTCTTCGTGCGAGCTGCGGTGTTCTTGTGCATCGTGCCTTTGGTGACAGACTTGTCGATGCGCTTGATGGCGATACGAAGCTTCTCTTCGGTGTCATCGGCTCCAGCCTCTGCGGCTTCGAGGACGGAGCGGGTGCGTGTGCGAAGTTCGGCACGAATTGCACGATTGCGAGCGTTGCGCTTTTCGGTTTGACGGTTGCGCTTGATTTGGCTCTTGATGTTTGCCACGACGGCTTCGACCTCTGTGTTGACGGACCCGGCCCTCGGGCCAGCTGACAAGCCTAGCCGGGACTCGTCACGAAGCAACAAGGAAGCGGCCTGAAACACAGCTACCGTCACGTACGTCATGGACCAGTCGCTCATTCGCAACACGTCGATCATCGCGCACATCGACCACGGAAAATCGACCCTTGCCGACCGGATGCTCGAACTCACGGGCGCCGTCGAGGCGCGCGACATGAAAGAGCAGTACCTCGACTCGATGGACCTCGAGCGCGAGCGGGGGATCACGATCAAGCTGCAGTCGGTCCGGCTCAACTGGGCCGGGCATGTCATCAACCTCATCGACACCCCGGGTCACGTGGACTTCGGGTACGAGGTTTCCCGGTCTCTCGCAGCGTGCGAAGGGGTGATCCTCGTCGTCGACGCATCACAGGGGATCGAGGCGCAAACGTTGGCCAACTGTTATCTGGCCCTCGAAAGCGATCTCGAGATCGTGGCCGCGCTGAACAAGATCGACCTTCCAGCAGCGGACCCGGACCGCTACGCCGAAGAGATCGAGAACGTCCTCGGGATTCCCGCAGAGGAAATCCTTCAGATCAGCGCGAAGACAGGTGAGGGCGTCAGCGAGCTACTCGATGCCGTCGTTGCACGAACACCACCACCTTCGGGCGATCCCTCTGGAGATACCAAGGCACTGATCTTCGACAGCCACTTCGACCCGTACCGAGGCGTGATTTCTTCGATCCGAGTCGTCGACGGAACGCTTCGTTCTCGCAGCAAAGCACTCTTCATGCAGGCCGGCGCCATCCGCGAGATCGAAGAGCTCGGCGTGCGCAGCCCCGACAACCAACCGGTGAAGGAACTCACCGCCGGAGAAGTGGGCTACCTGATCGCCGGAATCAAAGACGTGGGCGAAGCACGTTCCGGCGAAACGGTCACGAACGCGATCAACCCAGCGACAGAAGCACTCGACGGGTATCACGAGCCACTTCCGATGGTCTTCAGTGGCCTGTACCCGATCGATGGTGATGAGTACCCGGCCCTTCGTGAGGCGCTCGAGAAACTTCGGCTCAACGATTCGTCATACACATTCGAACCAGAAACCTCCGGAGCGCTCGGGTTCGGCTTTCGTTGCGGATTCCTGGGTCTTCTGCACATGGAGATCGTCCGAGAACGACTGGAACGAGAGTTCGGCCTCTCGCTCATCTCGACGTCGCCATCGGTGGCCTACAAGGTCCACAAGTCCGATGGCACCGAACTGATGATCGACAACCCGTCGGAACTTCCCGACGGTGCCGAGATCGATTTCATCGAGGAGCCCATGCTGAAGGCGTCGATCGTGACACCCACGACGTACACCGGGGCAATGATGGATCTCTGCCAGTCTCGCCGCGGCGTCATGGACAAGATGGAGTACCTGTCACCCGAGCGAGTCGAGTTGGTCTACCGACTGCCGCTGGCCGAGGTCGTGATGGACTTCTTCGACCAGATGAAGAGCCGTTCGCAGGGGTACGCAAGCCTTGACTACGAACCCGATGGGCTTCTTCGTTCGAAGCTCGTCAAGGTCGACATCCTTCTTGCAGGAGATCCTGTCGATGCATTCTCGACGATCGTGCATGATGACCGCTCGTACGAATACGGCAAGAAGATGACGGAGAAGCTGAAGGAGCTGATCCCTCGACAGCAATATGACGTGCCGATCCAGGCCGCTATCGGCGGACGATTCATCGCCCGCCAGACCGTCAAGGCGTACCGCAAGGATGTGACCGCCAAGCTGTATGGCGGCGATATCACGCGAAAGAACAAGCTCCTCCAGAAGCAGAAAGAGGGAAAGAAGCGCATGAAGAGCATCGGGAGCGTCGAAATTCCTCAAGAGGCGTTCGTTTCAGCGTTGAAGCTCGACGAGTAACATTCCAGCGATGCTGGATGATCGGAAGATGGCGATTCTTCGCGCTGTCGTTGAGACCTATATCGAGACTGCGGAACCCGTTGGCTCGTCACTCGTCGCGGAAATTGCCGATCTCGGCGTTTCCTCTGCCACGATCCGAAACGAATTGGTCCACCTCGACCAGCAGGGATATCTGACCCAGCCACATACCAGCGCAGGGCGGGTGCCGACCGAGAAGGCCTACCGTGCATTCGTCGATGCCATCGATGAGCCAGGGCTCGATCGCAGCGAGACCGAACGGGTGAAGGACTTCTTCGATCACACACATGTCGAGATCGAAGAGATGCTCGACCGGACCTCGCGACTCCTCTCCGAGATGACGGGTGTGGCTTCGGTCGTGGTGGCCCCGGACCGGGATCTCTCCACCGTTCGATCGGTCCAGTTGGTGCAACTTGCTCCCTCGGTCGTTCTGGCGGTCATGGTGTTGTCCGATGGCACGGTCGACAAGAGCACGATCGAGGTCGTCGATGAAGTCGATGAGGTCACGCTTGCCATGGCCAGCGGTCACCTGACGGCGGCCATGGTCGGCCGAACAATCACTGAGTCGGCGACACCGCTCCCGACCGGGAATGCGGTGGCCGACCGCCTTGTTGAGTCGTCGCGTGCCGTACTCACCACGCAAGATGTCGCAGGCGATCTCTACGTCGGGGGACTCGCTCGCCTTCCTGGTTCGTTCGGAGCGATCGATACGGTGCGCGAGGTGCTCTCACTTCTCGAGAAGCAGCTGGTCGTCGTGAGTCTGCTTCGAGACGTGATGGACCGGGGACTGTCGGTTGCCATAGGAAACGAAACGGGAGTTGACCCGCTCGCGGATTGTTCGCTCGTCGTGGCCCCCTATGTCGGCGAGGGAAACCAGAGCGGAACGATCGGCCTTCTCGGACCAACACGAATGAACTACCCGCATGCGATGGCTGCGGTCGCTGTAGTGTCCCAGTCGCTTGGCAAACGTTTGAGTGAGGGTTGATGGCCGATCACTACGCAATTCTCGGTGTGTCGCAACAAGCGAGCGACGCCGAGATCAAGAAGGCCTACCGACAGCTTGCGCGTCAGTACCATCCCGATCAGAATCCTGACGACCCCGAAGCCGAGGCGCAGTTCAAACAGATCGCCAACGCGTACGAGGTCTTGGGAGACAGCGAGCGCCGCTCGCGATATGACCGGTTCGGCGATGATGGACTCGGTGGCCAAGGTGGTGGCTCGGGGGCTGGACCCTTCGGCGCGAACTTGGGTGACATCTTCGAAACCTTCTTTGGTGGGGGCGGGAGTCCGTTCGGCGGCGGTGGTCGACCGAGCGGTCCACCTCGCGGTGAAGACCTCGAGACGGTGCTCGAAATCGACCTCTCCGAAGCGGTCTTTGGTGGCGAACAGTTGGTGACCGTGCGGACTGCTGTTGCGTGCGAACCCTGCGGTACGACGGGGGCCGAACCTGGCACAGGCACGAGTGTCTGCGACGAATGTGGTGGTTCCGGTCAGGTACAGCGGGTACGTCAGTCGATCCTCGGTCAGATGGTGACGGCGACACAGTGTCCGACGTGTTCGGGTCAAGGCAAGAAGATCGACCAGCCATGTTCGGTGTGTCGTGGCCAGGGTCGCCAGATCGAAGACGTCGACTACACGGTCGATGTTCCTGCCGGGGTCGACTCCGGCTCGACACTCCGGTTGACCGGCCGTGGAGCAGCGGGACCCCGAGGGGGAGCGCAAGGAGATCTCTACGTACACATCTCGGTGCGCGACCATGAACTGTTCGTTCGCGACGGAGATGATCTCTTGCTCCGCCAGCCAATCGGATTTGCTCAAGCCGCGTTGGGTACCGAGCTACAGATCCCGACCCTCGAAGAGCCAGAGACGCTTCTCGTGCCTGCAGGGACCGACTCCGGCCGGCGATTCCGGCTGCGGCACATGGGTGTTCCACACGTCAACGGGCGAGGCCGCGGCGACCTGGTCGTGGAACTGATTGTTGCGACGCCAACGAATCTCACCGAAGAAGAAGAGTTGCTGCTCCGGCAATTCGCCGAGCTTCGGGCCGAACACGTCGCTCCGTCAGATCCAGGGTTCTTCGGTAAGGTCAAGTCGGCGTTCAGGTGACCCCGGAGAGGTTGGCCGGAAGCGCTGGCCCACATGTGTTCGTCGAGTCGCTCGACGACATGGTGGTTGCCGATGAAGATCTGTCCCACCTCACCAAGTCGCTTCGGATGCGCGTCGGCAATCCGCTGACGGCAAGCGATGGGAATGGATCCTGGCGCCGCGCTGCGCTCGCTGAGTCCGGCACGTTGGAGCCTGTGGGAGACGTCGTCTTCGTCGATCCTCGTGAACGTCCGGTCTCGGTTGCGTTTTCGCTCGTCAAAGGGCAAAAGCCTGAGCTGGCGATCCAGAAGCTGACCGAACTCGGTGTCGATCGAATCGTCGTACTGTCCGCCGAACGCAGCGTGGTCAAGTGGGACGACGCCAAGGTGCGGAGCGCCAAGGACCGTTGGAGACGCATTGTTCGTGAGGCGTCCATGCAGAGTCATCGAGCCTATCTGCCCGAGTTGGACGCACTCACTCCGGCGGTCGAGTGGATCTCTCGGTCCGATGTGGCGATCGCACAGTTCGGCGGTCGACACCTCGGCGCACGCGATACGTCGATTGCGGTCGGTCCAGAAGGAGGCTGGTCCGCTTCAGAGTTGGCTGCTGCGTCCCAGGCGGTCAGCCTCGGCGACACGGTCCTTCGGGCCGAGACGGCGGCAATCGCAGCGGGAACACTGCTCACCGCGGTGGGAACAGGCAGGCGGTCTGACGTTCGGTGAGTTTCTAGGAGCAGAAATCTCTTGGTTTCGTTTTGGCCGATGTTTTGGATTGTGTCTAGGGTGACCAATAGCTTGCCACTGTGTGCGTTGACCGGGCTGCACGGTGCGGCGATACGGATGCGAAGCAGAACTGGTACGCAGGGGACACGGTGAGGGATTCCGATGGATGAGAACAACGACAACACGCCTGATGAGTACAGTCGCAAAGTCGGCGAACGGCTCCGCGCGATTCGCCGCCAGAAGCGTCTTTCGTTGCAAGAGGTCGAGGCCAACAGCGATCAAGAGTTCAAGGCATCCGTGCTCGGCGCGTACGAGCGTGGCGAACGAGCGATTTCGGTCCCCCGACTTCGCAAATTGGCAGCGTTCTACAGCGTGCCAGTAGATCAGCTCCTACCGATCGAAGGAGCCCCGGATTTCGGCGTCGAGGTCGACGAAACCATCGATCTTCGCGAGCGCCCCACCCGAGCTGCGGCGTCGTCGATCACGATCGATCTGACGAAGCTCGAAAAGCTCTCTGGCCCTGAGGCCGACATGCTTTCTCGTTACCTCACCATGATCCAAGTGCAACGCCAGGACTTCAACGGCCGTGTGCTGACGATTCGACGAGATGATCTCCAAGCGTTGGCCGCGATCCTCGGGACCGGCATCGATGGCGCAGCTCCACGGATCGATGCGCTCGGGTTGAGCTTCGTACCCCTGGCAGCTGTCTGATCGCAATAGTCCTCAGCGCTGCGGTGGGGGAGTGCGAGGCAGCAATAGTTCCTGGTTCGGAAGCAACAGATCCGGGTTACCGGGTTCGACAAGTCGGTCGACGTTCGCATCGATGAGGGTTCGCCAGTAGCTGGCGATCTCGTTGTTGGTGAGATCGCCTCGACCCCACGTATCGACGAGTTGTTCTTCGGCGATTGACCAGAATGAGTCCCCGGGGGCGACGATCCACGTTTCGAACTGTCGACCAGACGCCGGCGCACGCCCGAGATTTGGCGAGAGGTCGTCGAAGCCTCCCGCGTGGGGTGCCGTTCCGTTCGAGGTCAACGTCAACGGCTCGTCGAGTGGGCTGAGGCTGAGCTCTTCGGTGGGTGTCGTTGTCGTCGCTGTATCTGTCTGCACCATGTGCATCGACAGAGGCACGGCTACTGCGCTGACTCCCAGGATGAGTCCAACGAGACCCGATATCTGCCTCGGAACGATGTGTTGAACGAGCGACTGCTCGAAGTTGTCTCCGAGCGCAGCGATGACGAGCACGATTGCTACGAGGTAGTACGAGAGAACGAGCGCGACCCAGCGCGCCACGGTTGCGATGACCTCGACTGGGTCGTCGAGCCATGCGGTCAGCTCGGACATGGAGAACCCTGTTGGACCTCGAAGTCCAGCGCGGCCAAGCGCGTGCAGCGCAACGATCAGAAAGACCAGGGCGGAACACACGCCGACCGTGCGCATCGCTCGGCGCGATCTGATCGACGTCATGGGTTCGAGGTGACGAGTGTTGCCTCGCCGGTCGCTGTCAGTTGGGTTGAGGCTCCAAGGATCGCTCGGCCGAGAATGAACTCGTGGGTGTAAGACAAGACAACCGCGGTCTCGGGCTCCGGGCCAGGAGAAATACTGACCCCCTCGCCGCGAGCTTCGGGCAGATTCGAGATCGCAATGGCGCTGTCGATGACCCCGTTTGCGGCTCTGGGGTCGATCGCGATCTCCCCTGTGGAGCGAAACTCCTCGATGTCGAAGCCGACTGCTGCGGCGTCATTCGCAATCGAATCAGCCAGGTCGTCCAACTGCCGCTGCCTCAGGTGCATGGCTCCGACTTCGAGTGTTGCCCCGCCGAGGAACACGACGATCAGCAGACCGATCGGTGCAAGCAGCAGGGTCTGACCTCGATCCGCGCGCAGTGTTGCCCGCTGGAGTCGAGTCGGACTCAACATGTTCCCTCGTACTCACCGCTGCGATACGGGTCGATGCGTTCGCTGTGGGAGGCATCGATTCGGGTCAGCGAACCGAAGTCGCCGAACAGTGGAAGGGTGATCAATGCAACGTCGTACGCTGCGGTGATGGTGACCACAGCGCAACGTTCGTATCGGGCGATCGCAGGAGGATTTGGCGCAACTGCCCTGCTCGTCCTTCCATAGTCCTCCATCACGTCGTACATCCGTGCCTGTGTCTCTGCCCACGCGGTGTTCGGGTCTGATTCGACGTATGTGCGAGCGCCTTCACGGGCTGCCGAAGAAACTGCAAAGGAAACGTCGATCACGGTCCACACGTTGACGATGACGATTGAACTCAGAATGAGCGCAAGAAATCCGAACAGCAACATGTCCGAACCAGCGACCACACCTCGCTCCTCGCTCATGCGCTGACGCAGCGTGTCGCTGATCACTCCTGCTGCTCCTCGACCCTGACTTCGAAGGTTCGATCGAGAACACCGAACGCCCGAGCATCACTGATCGATGGAAACAGAGACCGCGTTTCCCATTGCACGGACGCCTGGACCGTATCGCCGATCACAACGATGTCGAACGAAACGTCGCCACCGATGTGCTGTCGAAACTCTGCCTCAGCTTCTCCGCTGGTGGGCCCGTCGCGCTCAGCGACATCGCGCGCAGCGTCGAGGGCAAGGCTGGTGATCACCGACGTGGCATACAGGTTGTACATGACCTGCACGGCGAACACGAGGAGCGTAAAGAACACCACCAGACCAAGCGACATGCTGAGGATGCCGGAACCTCGCTCACCTCGTGTTGCCGAGCTGCTGCTGGCCCGCTTCACCATTGGTACTGGGTCAGCCGATGTTGTTGATCTGGTCTTCTGCCTTGTTGCCCGTGGACTCGGCAAGGCCCTGGAACAGCAAGTACATGGCTGCGCCGATCGTCGCGATGATCAAGATCGCGATCGCCATCGAAATGACTCCTTCACCGCGGTCGTCGACCCACCGGTCACGAAGTTCTCGTCGCAGGTGAACTCCGATGAGTCCGAGATGGCGGCCTACCACACGTGACATTTCCATGATTTCTTTCTTCTTTCTTCCGTCCACTGCCGTGGTTCGTTATTACCACGACACCACGTTGTGTGGCCAAACCGTTCAATCCGATCAACCAAACTCACGCAGTGCGGTGATGAATGGGATCATCATCAAGATGACGCCCGGGACGAGCGCAGCGAGGGTCACAGGTATCCAGACCTGTTGGTTCTTCTTCTCAATCGATTCAAGGAGTGCCCGGTGGGCCTCGGCGCGAACGGTTCGCGCTTCAGCAGCGACCATGTTGCCGAGATCTCCCGCCTCCTTGTTCAACGCGAGGATGCTCACGAATCGACCGACCGCATCGACGTCGACGGTGTCCGCCCATTCGCGCAACGCAACACTCTCGCTCGAGCCGTGCTGAATCCGACGAACGACGATCTCGAGATCTCGGGCGATCACCCCCGAACCACGGCCGCTGATTCGCTGGAGCGATGCGCCCAGTGAGAAGCCCGAACCGAGCAGCATCGCAACCTGCTCGGCAACCACCGGGAGTTCCTGGAACGTTCGCTCCTTCCATCTGTCCGATGCGTTGGCCAGCTGCTGTTCCACGATGAGGAACGCAAGCAGCGGCGCACCCAAGGAGACGATCGCCACCAGAGGTCCGGGTAGGCCCAACACCAGACCGACGACAAGAACAACCATCGCAGAGCCCAATGCCCATCCGATCTGTCGAACCCGAAACCCTGACGCGTCGATGTCCCAGTGGACCCGGCGCAGACGCCTGGGCAATTCCTCGCTGACGCCGAAAACGCGTGCGGCCAGCGCCCCCGAGGCCTCGGCGAGTGGCCGGAGGAGTTCGCCGAAACTCTCGAGCGAAAGCGGGTCTCGAGTGCGGACGCTGCGCCCACCTGGAAGGTATGGAGACACCCGAGCGGACAACGACTTCGTCTTGAACAAGCGGAGCTCGCTCAAGACCAGCGTCGAGCCGATGAAGAGCAAGAGGCAAGATGCTGCGAACAGGCGAATCACGGGAAGACTCGTTCCTCGGAGGGCATGCGCATGATGATGCCGGCCCACAACCAGCACCCGATGACCATCATGAGCGCCGATGCCACGAGTAGCTGCCCAACGGGCGTCGCGTACGCTTCGCGCCCATTTCCGATCGTGAGACCGGTCATCGCCATGCCGATCGGCACGATCAGAGTAAACCAGCGAGCGAATTTGACCCCGGCCTGTCGAGCAACAGCATCACGTCGATGTTGCTGATCGGTCATACGATCCTGCGCGAGTGCAGCGAGGCGATTGCCGACCTCACCGCCACCGAGTTCGTGCGCCGTCATCAACGTCTCGGCGACGATGTCGGCAGTGTTATGGGCCAGACGAGATTTGAGAACCTCGAGCGAACGGCCGAAGTCTGTGGAGATCAGCCACTCTCGATGCGCATCGGCGAATGCGGGTCGGAGCCCATCGGGTGCTCGTGCCCCGACCTCGAAGGTCGCCTGCGGTATCGATCGACCGAGTGTCCCGGTGAGCAGCCGGATCTCTTCGATGAGTGCCGGCCATGAACGATGGGCGTGTGCGATCAACCGTTCGTGTCGCATCCGTGCAACTCCGACGGGCGCAGTGGCCGCGAACAGGGCGATGATCAGCGCAGGCGCAAACCCTCCGAACAACAGCGTTCCGAACGCAAAGCCGAGAAGGGCGAGCACGAAGACTGCGGCGAGCAGCGCTCGAGGATCGAAATCACCAAGTCCCAGCGAGGAAAGCAGCCGGCCGACCTGATCTTGTTTCAGCTTCGGCGCCTCGGGACCAGGTTGCACACCGCTCCACCCGTACACCGCGGACGAGTACACGAGGTGCACGCCATACCCGCCGAGCAACGCAAGGATGAGTATCCCGGCGATCATGGTGGTCCTGCCTGTGTGCCATCGCCGCGTGGCGGTCGCATCGGGGCACCATGCGGCAGAACCGCCCGGATATCGATGCCAGCTTCGGCCAAGCCCTCAGCGGCTCGGTGCGGAACATGGCCTGTCCATTCGAGACGTCCAGAGTGTGGGTTGCGTTTGAATACCTCGGTCATGGTGAAACTTGTGCCGCCGGTTGATGCCGTGAGGTCTTCGACGCATGCGATCTGATTCACACGCGGTCCCTCGGGTGTCCGGATCGTGTGGACCACGACATCGACAGCCTGAGAAACCAGATCGTTGAGCGCGGCCATCGGGATGTCACTCGAGGTCTCCGCCAACTGGCACACAAAACGAAGTCGCGTCAGCGCTTGACGTGCAGAACCGGCATGGATCGTCGTGAACCCAGTGACACCACTCGACAGGGTCATCATCAACGGAAGAGCTTCTTTATCGCGCACCTCCCCGACGATTGCGACGTCTGGAGCCATCCGGAGAAATCCACTCACGAGAGTTCGAAGATCGATTCCTGGACGGTCGGGCCGAGCGCCTCGAGTCTGCATGCTCGCCACATTCGGGAGCGGTACATCGGCCTCGAAGACTTCTTCTGCGACAACAACGCGCAAGGTCGGGTCCAACTCAGCGGCGCAACAGGACATGAGCGTCGTTTTGCCAGCACCAGGAACGCCGGCGAACACCATCGACAGACTGGCTTGTACACACGCACGCAGAAAGTTCGCACTTTCGACAGTCAGCGTGTTCGACGCCACGAGTTCGTCGAGGGACCTGAACGACATCCCGGTGAACTTGCGGATGTTCACGATCAGGTGTCCACCCCGAGCGATGTCGCCATGCACGATGTGGAGCCGAGATCCATTGTCGAGTTGCGCATCCTGCAGCCCTGACGTTGGGTCGAGAGCCCGATGTGCTCCACTCGAGCGATCGACGATTCGTGTCATCGTCCGGAGCACATGAGCATCGTCGTGAAACGACTCATGGTGATATCCCGATGGGCCGCAATGACGCTTCACGAAGATCTGATCGGGGGCATTCAGCATGATCTCCCAGACGTCGTCGTCAGCCAAAAGTGCCGCAAGCGGGCCATAGCCCGTGAGGTTCGTCATCGCTCGATCCACAACGGCAGTTGGTTCTGTGAGGTCGAGCTGCCGAATGCCCCGCCGGAAGTCGTCCCGCCACTGTTCGACAAGTTCCACGACGATCGATCGAAGCTCACCTTCGGCATCGGCCATTCCGGGGGAGAGATTTCGCTCCTTGGCAACCTCGAGGGTCAATCGCTCGATCTCTTCGAGTGGTGACAACTCAATGTGCTCGGTCCTGCGATCAGTCATGGTGTTTCGCTCCATGTGCCGACCGATCCCGGGACGACGGCAGGAGGACCAGATAGAGCGCGGTGCGCTGGCCCGTCATGAGATTGCTGACGTTCGAGCATGGCATCGACGGCCGCAGACAGCGGGCTAGCGATGCCAGATGGAATCGGGTCGCCGTCTCGGAGGGCTGCTTCGAGGCTTCGCCGTGTCGGAACGAACAGTGGGCTCGGGACGAGGTGGGCATCGGCGACTCGGGTCAGCAAGAGATCTCCAACTGCCCCGGTGATCGCAGCTCGTGCTCGTGGCTGTCGAGGAGCATGATTCACAACCGGCATCAAACGGTGAGCTGTGACGCCGATATCGATCAGGGCGAGAATCGTCCGGACGAGATGGTGGATCCCCCACGCACCACCAGCGCCGACCACGAGGACAAGGTCTGCCTGACGGACCGCCATTCGAGCAAGACGATTCCTGTCCTCGATGTCGTTCGAACCAGTTTCTGACGCTCCGTCCAGGTCGCCGGTCACATCGCAGACCGTTGTCTCGTAGCGATTGGTGAGCGTCGTCCACGTTGCGGAGAGGGCTCGGGGTGCAATGGAGATCCAGTCCCGCTCATGCCGTAGGCCCAAGAGAAGGTCGTACCCGCGCTCGGGGAATGTGTGGATCGTTGCGCCAGCATCGGTTGGATTCGGGACGCCGAGTCGGTGGCTCTCGATCAACTCCGTCAGCCCCGGGACGACGTCGCGCGCATCGTGCAGCATCGCCTGCGACGAACGCAGCGCCATGTCTGCAAGCAGCAGCGGTTGACGTTGACCGAACGTGACCAGTCCTTGAGCGAGAGCCATGGCGATGGTCGAACTACCCAGCCCACCGGCCCCGGTGACCGTCACCACGCGACCATGGCGACCATCGTTGCCCGCATCCTGCGTGGTGCTGGCGGTAGCCGAGTCACCTCGCCCGATCGGGATCGCGTGTTCTTCGAGTAGCCCTTGAAGGTCGCCAGAGTCGAAACGTTCAGGCATCACGGCTCGTGCGCCCAACTCCAGCCAGTCGCGATCGACCAAACCGTGGTCGATGATGATCGGGCTGCAACCAACGGCGTTGGCCAGATCGATCACATCTCGATCGAGTCCTGCTGAGGAAGCATCTGCGAGAAGCGCGGAGAAGGGACGGCCCGATTCGAGTCTCGAGATCACTTCCGTCGTCGAGATGCACTTCACGAACTCAACCGGGAGCGTCGCGTCGTTCGCCCAACGGCCGACGCGGCGGAACCATTCGCGTCGCACCGGCGCGACGCCAAGGACGACATACCGTTCATTGACGGCCATCAGTTTCCCATTGATGGAACGGGGGAGAGCATCATCTCGTCGTCTCTTCCGGGAGTTGCACCGATGCAGCACCGGTCACCCCGATGATCGAGATTTCACCGGTTTGTGCTGCCGTGATGATGCCGCTCGCGATCTGGCCGTCCGACAAACCGAGGCGCAAGACCGCGCCGGCCTGCGAGAAGTCTGTGCCGCCGTCGGTGAACGAGAGGACAACCACGCGATCGGCGATCAGTTGCGTCGTTGGGGGCTCGACGTCATCGAAGGTGGCAAGAACCGAAACCAACTCACCGGCGGTCAGACTCGAGGGCGCACGTTCGGGCCGGACCGCGATGGAAACTTCGGCGAGCCCTGCTGGCACCGCACCCGGTCGTGCCTCGGCCACGTTCGATCGCTGTACGAATTCGAGGCGTCCCACGGGGCCGAGCAGAACCGAACCGACAACGTCCTCGGCGTCGGATATGACCCAGTCGGCACTTTCGTCCAGCCTGATCCGAACCTGGGCGATGTGTTCGAGACCGAGCACCGTTCCCGGAGTGAGGTCCTCTCTGGCGACGACGACGTTCTGGAACGTCGCGTCCTCACCGATCCGACTTGCGACGAGGACGCCGAGAACAGCCAGGGTCACCAAGAGGCCCCCGAGCACCGCGCGACCGGTTGGCAGGCGCCGTTTTGCTCGCAGAACCGGTTGGCGCGAATCGTTCATCGAACGCCTCCTCTTGTGTTGTTGCCTTGTTCGCGGGTCCGATCGGGACCCGCGCGTTCGACGGCTCGAGACAGACTCAAAGGCGCTGAAAGGGTGCTATGTTCGTTCGCATGGCGCATGCAGATGGCGACTGGCTTTCCACCAAAGAGGCGGCATCGGCTCTTGGGCTCACGCCTCGAACTCTCTATCGACTGATCGATGAGGGGCAGTTGCCCGCCTATCGATTTGGCCGGGTCATTCGACTGAAGCAGTCCGAGATCGATGACTTCGTCGGAAGTAGCCGCATCGAACCGGGTTCGCTCGAGCACCTGTACCCCGAGGCTGTTGCCCCGGAGCACATCTCCGAGACGTAGACGGTGCGCCGTTGGCGCTGCGCAATTCATCGATCGACGACCACCTGGTCAATGGCCACAAGAGGGATCGTCAGTGAGTCATCCTCGCCATCGAGATGGAGCGTCACCTGGTCGATTCCAACACGCGTCACCGCCCCCATGACACGGTTTCCGCTCGCAAGTGTGATGGCGAGACGTTGCTTGTCGACACTCATCTCGTCCAAATGGTCGCCAAGTGTCTTGCCCGTCGAGATCGAGTCCAGCTCTCGGTCGTGACCGACCCCCGGTTCACGGATGGCTTCTATCGCAGACAGTCGCACGAGCACACGAGTTGCACGCCCACCGCGCACGACGACGACGTCGGGTCCGAGCAGCTCGATCGCGCCTCGAATGTGGTCGCCCGATCGTGTCATCACCAACACCGGGCTCTGCATCTCGCACAGCTCGGTCAGTGTTCCGAAGAGCGTTGCACTCAGGCCCGCAGCGATGGCTCGGTCGGAACGTTGCAGACGTGCACGCCTGGCCTCTGCTCGCCGCGCATCATCTGCGAGCCGCTCGAGTTCGTCGTCAAAGCTTGCTGGTTGGTGGGCCATGTCCGCCTCGCGCCTTCCTCGTGTTTTGGGCTCCCAACACGATGGTTGTACGGCATCTGATGCCTAACAATGGGCCCGTTGCACTATTGGTACGCTTGGATTCCATAAACGCCCACAAATCGAGCCAAAACTTGCCTGAACAAACTGTCACGATCCACGTCGCCGGTAACCACCTCATGACCGGGTTGCTCGGCGAACGAGACGAATACCTACGCATCGTTGAGGATCGTTTCCCCCAAACAGCACTGCACGTCCGCGGAAATCAGGTCACGATCAGCGGCCAGGCTGCTGAAGAAGCAGGCAAGGTCGTCGAGGAGCTCGTACTGATGCTCGAATCCGGCCAGTCTCTCGACGGCCGAACCGTCACGCGCGCCGTCGACCTCGTCGAGGCAAACGAGCGACCATCGGAGGTCTTCAACTCGACCGTGCTCCGGACCGGCTCCGGAAAGTCGATTCGCCCGAAGTCAGCAGGACAGCAGAGGTATCTCGAGGCGATTGCTCGCAACGTGATCACGATCGGAATTGGCCCGGCCGGAACCGGAAAGAGCTGGCTTGCGGTCGCCATGGGTCTCCAGGCATTGCAGGCCGGCACCGTCGAACGCATCATCCTGACAAGGCCCGCTGTGGAAGCAGGAGAACGACTCGGCTTTCTCCCCGGCGACATGATGCAGAAAGTCGATCCGTACTTGCGGCCGCTCTATGACGCCCTCTACGACATGACCGACAGCGAGGGTGTGCAACGCCTGATCGAGCGCGGCACCGTCGAAGTCGCTCCTTTGGCCTTCATGCGCGGTCGGACGTTGAACAACAGTTTCATCATCTTGGATGAGGCACAGAACACGAGTCCCGAACAGATGAAGATGTTTCTCACGCGCATCGGGTTCGGTTCGAGAGTTGTGGTGACCGGTGACGTCTCGCAGGTCGACGTGCAGGGCGGTCGGAGTGGACTGCTCGGACTCGAGCCAATTCTCGGCGACATCGAAGGACTCGAGTTCATCCGGCTCAGCAGCCGCGATGTTGTTCGACACTCGATCGTGCAGGCGATCGTCGATGCCTACGAGACCGCCGATACATCGGGTGGTTCTCGTTGAGCGAACTGATGGTCGTCTCAATCGACGACCAAGACGTCCTACCAATCGACACCGAACGATGGGGTGACCTCGTACGAGATGTGCTCACGGCTGAACGTGTCGCTGGTCCGTGTGAGCTGAATCTGACCTTCATCGGCGTTGACGAGATGACCGAGCTCAACATCGAACACATGGGCGGTACCGGTCCGACCGATGTGTTGTCCTTCCCGCTCGACGACGACACCAATGAAGTGTTCGAGTCTCAGCCCCGGTTGCTAGGCGACATCGTGATCTGTCCTACGATCGTGGCAGCGCAGGCTCAAGGGGAGACCGACGACGAGATGGCGTTGATGGTGGTTCATGGAGTACTTCACATCTTGGGGATGGATCACCAAGAAGCAGACGAAGCCGCCGAGATGAAAGTGGCCGAGCAACGACACCTCTCCTCATGGAGGGAAAAACCGTGAGCGATCTGGTCGCGGGCATCGTGGGTCTCGTTCTTGTGGTGCTTCTCGTCGGATTGTCAGCCGCCGAATCCGCGCTCAACGGCATGAGCACGTCCCGCGCCGAGGCACTCGAGGAAGATGGCGTCCGAGGAGCCGATCGCTTGGTGGTTTCCCTGGCCGACCGGCGTCGAACGCTCGCGCCAATCCTCTTCCTCTCGCTAGGTGCACAACTGTCACTCGGAGCCATCGTTGCCGTGGTGCTCGAACGCCGCTGGGGAGGTGCATGGGTGCCGCTCGGGTTGTTCTTGTTGCTGGTGTGCATGTTTGTCTTCGCCGAATCGGCTCCAAAGACATGGGCTCTCCGAAACATCGACCGCGTCGCACCATCCGCGGCGTCGGTCAGTCGGGGCTTCATGGCAATTCCACCGTTGCGGTGGATGATCACGATCTTGGGACGGCTCGGGTCCATCGTTCTGAGCCGAACCGCGCGAAGTTCTGGCGCGGTCGCGTCTGAGGAGGAAATCGTCGCGATCACCGACGCGGCCGTGGCCGCACAGGTGCTCGACGTCGACGAGGGCAGAATCATCCAATCGATCGTGGATTTCGGCGACACCATCGTGCGCGAAGTGATGGTCCCGCGTCCCGACGTTCTTGCCGCGTCGGCCGACTCGACAGTCGATGAAGCCATCAGGCTCATGGTCGAGCGCGGTGTGTCTCGCATGCCGATCTACGGCGATGACATCGATGACATCCGCGGGATCGTCCACATCAAAGATCTGTTCGCTCGGATGCAACGAGGCCGCGGCAGCCATTTCGTTTCGATCGCCCAACGCAAGCCAATGTTCGTGCCAGAGACAAAACGTGCTGCCGAACTTCTCCGCGAAATCAAAGGCATTCGGAGCACGATGGTGGTGATCATCGACGAGTACGGGGGTATGGCCGGAATCGTGACGATGGAAGACCTCATCGAAGAATTCCTGGGCGAGATCATCGACGAGTTCGATGCCGAGGAGGAACCGCTTCTCGAACCACTCATCGGAGGGGAATGGCGCGTTCATGGGCGCATCCCGATCGACGAATGCAACGCGCTGATCGGAGCGGACCTTCCCGACGACGATTGGGACACCGTCGGAGGTCTGATATTTGACGCCCTGGGACGCGTACCCGCGATTGGCGAGTTTGTAACGACCTCTGGATTTCTCATGACCGTCGAGGCGGTCGAAGGGCGACGCATCACGCGAGTCCGCGTGGTTCGCGCTCCCGAGATTCCCAACGACGATGAGGCTCGCGAGCTGGCTCACAATGAGTGATGAGACACCGGACTACGGAGGTTTTCGTTCAGGCTTCGTGACCCTCGTCGGTCGACCCAACGTCGGCAAGTCGACGTTGCTGAACAAGATCTTGGGCGAGAAGGTCTCGATCGTCTCCGACAAGCCCCAAACGACGAGAAGTCAGGTACGCGGCGTGCTGCACCGGCCCGGGTACCAGTTGGTGTTCGTCGATACCCCGGGCATTCACAAACCTCGTGGTCCACTCGGCAAACGTCTGAACGACTCTGCCGAGTCGACCATCGGTGATGTCGATGCTGTCTGCATGTTGATCGACGCCACCCAGCCGATCGGTCCGGGTGACCGCTGGGTGGCCGAGCGCTGCCCGAAGAACTCGATCCTCGTGGTGAACAAGACCGACATTGCCAAGCCAGAGCAGATCTTGGCTCAGCTGGAGGAAGCGGCCGGGTTCGAGTACGAGGCCTACTTCCCCGTGTCGTCATACACCGGAGAAGGAGTCGAGGCACTCATCGATCACTTGGCGGCACGTATGCCCGAAGGGCCTCCGTACTACCCCGAAGAAATGGTGAGCGACGCCGCTGACGCGTTCTGGGTTGCCGAGCTCGTTCGGGAGCAGTTGCTGGCTGTCCTACGCGAAGAGATCCCGCACTCCATCGCTACCCGCGTGACCGAGCTGGAATGGCCCCATATCCGGTGCGAGATCCTGGTCGAGCGCGATTCCCAGAAGGGAATCGTCATCGGGAAGAAGGGTGCCGTGATCAAACAGGTCGGGATCGGAGCACGATCGCAACTTCGCGAAGGGACCTACCTCGAACTCGTGGTCAAGGTGGCCAAGAATTGGCAGACAGAGACCTCGATCCTCGAGGGTCTCGGGTACTGACAAGATTCACCCGGTTGCTCTTCAGCACGAACTTCACTGTGCCGATAGGCCCATGTGGATCAAGAACTGACGGTTGCCGTTCAACAGGTCACTCGCCGCTTCGGCGCCATCACGGCGCTGAGCGAACTGGATTTGGCCATACCCAAAGGCGCAATCACAGTGTTGCTCGGCCCCAACGGGGCCGGGAAGACCACTGCGATTCGCATGATCACCGGCGCTCTGGCCCCGAACTCTGGAACGTCGAGGGTCTTCGGCCTCGACCCGGCCGGGGTTGACGGTGAGGAAGTGCGTCGCCGATGTGGAGTGGTCTCGGCAAAGCCGTCGCTGTATGACCGTTTGAACGGTTGGGACAACCTTCGGTACGCCGCCGAGTTGTATGGCGTTGGTCGAGGCAAAAAGGCCGATTCGGTCATCTACGAAGCCGCAGACATGTTCGGAATCGATGAAGCCCTCGATCAGCAGGTGGGCGGCTATTCGACTGGCATGAAGACACGTCTCGCCCTGGCCCGGTCGATCCTGCACAAGCCAGACCTTCTCTTGCTCGACGAGCCGACATCGGGCCTTGATCCCGAATCTGCTCTCGCTGTCCTCGACCTCATTCGGGACATGACGAGCGGCGGTCAGACGGTGCTCATGTGTACACACCTGCTCCTCGAGGCAGAAGGCCTCGCTGATGAGATCGTCGTCATGCAGGCGGGAACGAACCTCATGTCGGGCCGACCTGACGAACTCTCCCGCCGGTACTGGCCGACCCAGCAGCTCAAAGTGTCCTCCAGTATCCCCGAGGGCTTGGACATCTTGGCGAACCACCAGGCCGTGATCTCCTATGACCGGTCGGGCGACACCGCATCACTCGAGGTCGCTGATCTGTCGGTCGTCCCTGGTGTCGTTGCGCTTCTGGCTGCACACAACGTTCCTCTTCAAAGCGTTGTGCCGTTCATGCCGTCGCTCGAAGACCTGTACTTCGCAATCCGACGAGATCACGGATCTGTGGACGGTGAGATCGCACCACCTGGCGGATCGACCGGGCGTCCCGTTCGGACCGATCTCCCTACCGCGGCCTAGGCATCTTCGCCTCAACACGATTTTGACGCTTTCACGTACTTCCGGAGACACACAATGAACTGGTCACGCACACTCACCGTCACACGCACCGATCTCAAGCAACTGATGCAGGCCCGCGATTTCTGGGGGCCGATGGTCATCCTCGGAGCACTTTTCTTTGTCGTGCTGCCAACGATCCTGTTGACGCTGATCACCCAGATTGGTTCGGTCCGCATGGTGAGCGAGATTTCCGAGACGCTCGACGTGCTCCCGATCGAGACGCAAGAGCAGCTGCAGGGAACCTCACCAGAAGGTCGCACAGGATACGCACTCGCTGTCTTCTTGTTTGCCCCAGTGGCCGTTGTGGTGCCTCTGACGATCTCGACGGCAGTCGGTGCAGCAACGATCGTGGGCGAGCGTGAGAAGGGCACAGGCGAGTTCCTGGCGAACTCTCCCGCCGGCGTCCGCGAGATCTACATCGGAAAGTTGCTCGCCAGTCTGATTCCTGGCTACGTCACCACTGCAGTGGGCTTCGGGCTGTACTCGATTGTGGTGAACCTCACGGTCGGCCCCGAAGTCGGTGGATGGTTCTTCCCGACCGCGCAGTGGTGGGTGATGATTCTGTGGGTCTTGCCACCCTTCCTTGCGATTTGCTTGAGCCTGGTTCTTCGTCTTTCGGCCAAGGTGCAATCGACCGCAGCCGCCCAGCAGGCCTCGGGTCTCATCAGTCTTCCGCTCATCATGATCGCCTACGGTCAAGCCACTGGAGTCCTGCTTGGCGCTGGATGGGTGCCGATTGCTCTTGGTGGCGTGGCATGGGTGATTGCGCTGTTCAGCCTGAGCCGAGGAGTTCGGTCGGTCACGCGGTCTCGCCTACTCGGTGTTGCTGGCGGGGCCTGATACACGGGTCCTAGCTGTACCTGGTCCGTCGGCTTCCTTGTCCGTTCGTAGCACGACCGATGCCGAGACAATTCCAGCCACCAGTGAAGCCAGCACTGCTGGCTGGCGCAAGAGCATTGCGAGCAGTCCAAGTCTCGGTACCAGAATGCGTTGCTTGCCGACGATGTCGTCAGCAGTGGGTGTCCATGGGTCTACCTCTTCGTTGTTGTCGCCTCGAAGGATCATCTCTTCTCCTTGGAAACCGACCAGGCGGTGGATGACAAGCGCGCCGGCGCCCGGAGCATCCTCTGGAACGCGGTAGACCAGGGCCTCGCCAACCTCGTAACGCGATTGCGGCCATACGAACACCATGTCGCCGGTGTGCATGGTGGGTTCCATGCTGGGCCCAGCGACGACGATCATCTTCGACGCCGCCATCCGACCCCCGAGAACGCAGAGGATCAGCAGCAACCCACCGGCGGTTACTCTGACCAGACGTCGCCCGAGGGTGGTGGATCGGATACTGCGGCGTGCGCCGTGCAGTTGCGTCTTCATGGGCATGAATCGATTTCGATCGTCAGCTTCGGCCGCAGATGTACATCGCTCGCGCTCCGCGAGTACCAGACGGATTTCTTGGCGTCTCTGATCACCCATCCGTGGATGACGGCGTTGGCCGCGGCGTCGAAGTTTCCGAAATCGTCGACGACGCTGTCCCTGACATCGAACGTCACGGTGTCGATACCGCCTGATGTCGTTTGCGAGATGTTCGGATCGATCTGGTTGTCACCTGGAACGTTGTTGTAGGTCACGCCATATTCATTCCACGAGTCTTCGATCTCGCGGATACGGGTCCCGTTGGTCTCGTTCGATGCTGGCCCGAAGATCTGCAGCGTTGCTGAGACGACCCCGCCACCGTCACAGATGGGGGAAGCATCGAAGCCGATCAGTGCTCGTGCTTGTTCGACCTCGAGGTCGTTGCCATCCAGAGTGACCCTCTTCTTCCTCTTGACGACTGCGAACTGCGACAGCGTTCCGTAGTTCGTGTCCTTGTGCTTCTTGTCGGTGAAGCTGTCGCGAGTGGCGATCAACTCGTAGGTGCCGGTCGATGGCAGCTCGATTTCGAAATCCGATTGGGCATACGCGGCAAGTGACTCGCTCGAAATCGCGACGGGAGATGCGGATGCCCCGACGAGAGAAAGCAGGACAGGCAGAAGGAGAAGGACCACCAGCCATGCTTGTATCACCCGTCGGGACATTCCGGATCCCTCCCTCGCCTCGTTGGACCGAATCAGCCCTGGATCACGATGCCAGCGTGGTCAACTTCGGTCGCGTTGATCCCGTCGAGGAGGTTGGTTGCGCTCGTGTCGCCGTCGCCGTCCACCGTCAGAGTGATGGTGTTGGCGTCCTGGCCGACCGTGCCGCTCTGGGTGATCGTGGCCTGAGTAGTCTCGACCTCTTTGCCCGACTGGTTCGACAGCGACATGTCGATGGTCTGGCCAACGCAGGCGTCGTCGATACCGCTCACATCGACTGAGATCACTTCGAAGACCATGCCGGCATTGTCGGTCTGGCTTGCAGGGGTGCCCGGGTCGCCGACCGTGTAGTCACCGGTACCGGCGTCGTAGTCGACGTTGAAGTCGAGGGTGATGCCGTCGTTGTCACACGCCGCAACGACGGTGGTGTCTGCCCCGATGTCTTCGGTAGTGATGCCACCGAGGGTGGCCGCCATGGCGAATACGGCGCTGGCGGTTGCGACACCGGTTCCGACGGCGATGAGTTGTTTCTTCATGATTGGATTCCATTTCGTTCAGTGCGCTCGATGTCTCCGAACGCAGTGATGAGAGTGACGGACGAAACTCAAGGAACGGACAAGGCAGCCTCAAGTAACGCGAAATCCTTCGAAGCTTGGTTCGTTCGGACCGTTCGCTTGGTTCGTTCGGACCGAATTGCTTCTGTCGCCCGAGACGCCGGCCGTTACTTCCGTGCATGTGTTCCATGAGCGTCGTCGATGTTCGTCTCGGCGGTCATGTCTTGATACGCCACTGCACCGAGACTCCTGGGGTCGGAGTGCGCTACGGCGTGAGGTTCATCCCGGAACCGGCGTTCCAGTCCTGCGTGAAATAGATGGTGGCGATCGCACAAACGGGGCCTTTGCCTACGCATTCGCCCGACAGCGGCTCGATTCCCGGCGATCATGCAGACACCCCTCCTGTTCCCGATGCGCCGAGCGCGTCAGTACCGATCTGGAGGAGCGTGTCGCCCTTGTACGCCGTGTTCTTCTTGCTGTCCGTGTGCGCTCTCGCAACGGTCGGCGGCACGCTGCTCGGCTTCTTTGGCGGTTCGCGTACCTTGTGCATCGCGTCCAACGCGACTGCAGTGGGCATCGCGATGCTTGCCCTCGCGACGGCTCATCCGAGGTCGTCGCCGTCGGTCCGAGAAGGTTGGCGCTTCCTGTCGGCTGCGGTTCTTGTCGGCCATGGAACTGTTCTTGCCCACACCGCGGGGGTGATGAGCGCCCGAGTCGCAGTGTGCATCGCGCTCGCTGCGGCGCCACTCGCAATCCGCGGATTGATCCGTTTCGAAGGGTCCGAGGCCCGCAGGGGTTCCTGGATCGCCATCGTTCTCGAGACGATGAGCATCGGCGCAGCGATCGCTGCTGTGCTAGCGGTGTGGATCGAGCGAGTTGCTCCCGCTGCCTACGGTTCAACGTCGATCGACCTCGTCATCGAGATCGCTGCGCCCCTCGGGTACGTCCTCCTCGCCGGCCTAGCCGTGGCGTTCGCCCTGTCCTGCCAGAAGCGTCACCGTGCTGCGCTCTTGTGTATTGCCGCCTGGGCCTGCGTCGGTGCACCGACAAGCCTGCTCGCTGCGACCGCCGCCATCGGTGGAACATCGACGACGTCGATCACCCAGTTCGTCTGGATGGCCTCCCTGCTGCTTCCGTTGGCGGCTGCAGCAATGTCACCGATCTCCGGCCATATCGGAATCGAGTCGGACATGGCGCGGGCAGAACGTGGCTCCATCGCTGTCCTACCTATCGCCTTCGCTGGTCTCGCGCTGTTGGGGTACCGCATGGGGCTCTTTGGCGAGACGGTTGCCTGGCTTGCCCTACTCGGCCTCCCGGGCGCCGTCGCCCGCATCATGATCATGGCTCGAGAGCATCGCGATGCCGCTGATCGATTGGCGTCCGAGCTCGCCCAGTCCCGCCTGCGGCAAGAGGAACTCGTCCGTGCCAAGAACGAAGCCGAATCGGCGAGGCGTGCCCAACAGCTCTTCCTATCACGCACCAGTCACGAGCTTCGGACGCCAATCCACATCCTGAACGGCTTCTCCGAACTCCTGGCGCTCACGTCGCTCGACTCGAAACAGACCGACATGATCAGCCGTGTACGTTCGGCTGGCGACCACCTCTCCGAGCTCGTGGCCGATGTGCTCGATCTCTCTCGGATCGATCAGGGCCACCTCTCAGTCCGCCCGGAACCCCTCGACATCGACGTGTTCGTCATCGACCTCCTCGATCACCTCGGCACTGATGCTGAATCGCGATCGGCTGCGCTCCTGTTCGGAAGGACCGGACAGAGTACGACCGCCGTTGCTGACCCAGCGAGGCTTCGGCAGGTCCTCACGAACCTCCTGACAAATGCAGTGAAGTACGCGGGAGGCACGATCGTGGTGTCGACCGAGACTGTAGGTTCGCTGACTGCGATTCATGTGGACGACGCTGGTCCCGGGATTCCCTCCTCGGATCTCGAGCGGGTGTTCACTCCATTCGAACGGCTCAACGCAGAGTTGGGAGCGGAGCCCGGAGCGGGTCTTGGCCTTTCGGTATCCCGCTCACTGTGTGAAGCCATGGGTGGCGAGCTCGTTGCCAAGAGCGAGGTCGGCGTGGGTAGCCGATTCACCGTCATCCTTCCTTCCCACATTGCGGACTCGTCCGGATCAACGCCGGTTGCCGACGAGGGAGTTGAAGAACTGGGTCGAGACGCGCTCGCCGCCATGATCTCTGACCCAGTTGGGTTTTCCGCATGAATCCTTTGTTACGTCGACCCTGCTGTGTCCCAACCGGACACAGCGAAACAACCTGAAGGGTGCCCACATGTTGGCCACGATCATGCCCACCAAGCCCTCTGTCGGCACCATCTCAGTCCTCGTCGTCGAAGACGCACCCGAGTTTCAGCAGTTGCTCGAGGCGACACTCGCCGGCGCCGGATTCTCCGTCACCTTTGCCGAAGACGGCGAATCCGCGCTCGCGCAAGCCGAGGCGTTCGAGCCCGATGTCATCGTGCTCGATCTTGGCCTCCCCGGGATCGACGGGGTCGAGGTGTGTCGCCGCCTCAGGACATTCAGCGACGCCTACGTGATCATGCTGACGTCTCGAGACACCGAAGTCGACCGACTGGTGGGTCTGGCAGTGGGCGCCGATGACTACATGACGAAGCCCTGCTCCACCCGTGAGCTCGTGGCCCGGATGCAGGCGTTGCTGCGCCGTCCTCGTAGCACGGGACATGAGCCGGATCGTGAGGACGGATCCCACGTGCACGGTGACCTGCGCGTCTCCACCGACTCCCGCGAGGTTTGGGTCGGCGATCAGGAAGTCGCGCTCACACGTACTGAGTTCGACCTGTTGGCAACACTCATCCGGCGGCCCGAGATGGTCTTCTCGAAAGAACTGCTGCTCGAACAAGTCTGGGACTCGATGTGGGTTGGAAGCGACCACCTGGTGCAGGTGCACATCGCGAACCTTCGAAGCAAGATCGATCTCGATGGGCGGAGCTACATCAAAGCGGTACGCGGCGTGGGATACCGGCTCGCGCCGGTGACCCGCTGAGCATCGCTATCGCGGCCGCGAGGTCGGCACCGATTCGCGTGTTGCTACGTACTGTGAACGTGAACGTGATGGTGTCGCCGCTGTGAGCCACACCGCCTGATCCGGTGCGCTCAGTCTTGCGAGCGAGCTGCCAATTCGTCTCGAACGGCGGCAAGTCTTGCGGCTGCTTCCTCTCCGGCAACCGGGAGATGTTGCATCAATCGGTCGAGGTGAGCAGTGTCGTCATCCGTCGACTCCTCGATCTTGCGAGCGACCTCCGCAAGCTCGTGCGCGCCCAGAAACTCTGATACCGACTTCAGGGTGTGGGCGATCCTGCGGGCCTCTGAAGTATCGCCTGCGGCTGCCGCATCAACCACACGTCGGATCCGGCCCGGAAGTTCGAGAAGAAACGTCGTCATGATCTTGACGACGACCGAGGCATCATCAAGCTCGTTGAGGAGTTGGTCAATCGCAGGATTCTTCCCTTCGTCCTCGATGAGGTCGGGGCCCGGCATGACACCCCCATCCGGGCCGGTGACCGCTATCGCCCTGTCGATCGCGACCCTGAGCTCTGCGAGGCTCACGGGCTTGGAGAGGAAGTCATCCATTCCTGCGTCGATACATCGTTCTCGGTCACCTGACATCGTCGTCGCAGTCACCGCTACCACCGGCGTTCGTCGAGTGTCCCGAGCAGCCTCGCGGGCGCGCATCCTCCTGGTGGTCTCCAACCCGTCGATGTCGCCGAGCTGCCAATCCATCAGAATCACATCGAACTGGTGGAGTTCGAACGCGCTGAGTGCCTCCCAGCCCGACGAGGCAACGATGGATCGACAGCCCAACTGCTCCAGTTGCGATACTGCGAGCATCTGGTTGACAGGGTGGTCCTCCACGACGAGAACAAGTGGTTGAGTCTCCGTCGACATCGGTTCACCGGTCTCCAAGTTCACGATGTGCAATCTAGATGACGGGGACGGTCAAGCTCTGGGGAGCGAACGTATCGAGCGTCCTAGCTGTCGCGAATGGTCTTCAGAAACTCGATTGTCTCGTCGCGAGATTTCGTTCGGCGAAGCGGCGGGAGCGCCTTGATCAGGTCCCAGCGGTAACTCTTCGAGGTCGAGAGACGACTGTCGAGCACCGCGACGACGCCGCGATCATCAGCTGAGCGAATCAAGCGACCAGCCCCTTGCGCGAGGAGCATCGATGCCCGCGGAAGATCGATCTCTCGAAACGCGGCAGCGCCGATCAGATCGCGGCGGGCCCCAAGAAGGGGATCGTCGGGGCGTGGAAACGGCAAGCGGTCGATGATCACGCAGCTGAGTGCCCGACCGGGGACATCGATGCCTTGCCAGAAGCTCATCGTGGCGAACAGTACGGACTCCTCGTCTTCGCTGAAGTTGTCCATCAGGACTTGTTTGGGAGAATCCCCCTGTGCCAAGAGGGTGTACGGAATTCGATCGAGCATGTGTTCTTTGGCCAGGTTCATCGCACGCCACGACGTGAACAACACGAGGGTACGGCCTCCCGCGGCCATGATCAGCGACTCGATCTCGGCGTGCAGGGCATCTCGGTAGTCGCCCGATCGTGGATCGGGCATGTGCGCGGCGCAGTAGAGAAGCCCCGCGTTTTCGAAGTCGAATGGTGAACCGACGTCGATCTGTGTGTGCGGGAAGTCGGTCAGGCCGATTCTGCCACCGAGATTCGCCGGGATCGTTGCACTGGTCAAGATGGCAGTTCGAGTTGACCAGAGGCTGTCCGAGAGAACGCCCGAGACATCGATCGACGCCACTTTGAGCGACGGATTTCGTTGGCCTTCGACCCAGGCGACTGTTCCCTCGACCATGTCGAGCGCGATGTCGATGTCCATCACCAGATGGCCAGCTGCCTGCGTCGCACGTTCCTTTCGTCCGATGATCTCGGCCTTGGATTCCTTCGGGATCTTGCGAAGCGCGTCGAGCGCCCGATTCGCTCGATCTCGGGCCCGATTCAGCGACCTGCTGAGGTCGTCATCGAGGTCATCGTCGAGCCGATTGCCCATGTGCGGTTCGAGGTCCTGGCTGAGCTGTTCGCCGATGTCTATCAAGTCGGCGACCAGGTCGTCATCGGCGATGATCGACTTGATCGTGATGGCCAAATTGCGTAGGCGAGCTCCGGTGAGTTCGAACCCGGCAGCGCCCGCGACGATGTCTTCGATCTGGTGCGCTTCATCGATGATCGCGACGTCGTGTTCGCCCAGGATGACACCATCGGTCACGAGGTCCAGTGCGTAGAGATAGGTGTTGACGACGACGATGTCGGCGTCCGCCGATCGATGTCGTGCCATCTCCGCGAAGCACTCGCCCCCTTTCGGGCACTTTGCAGCGCCTGGGCATTCGGTCGGTCCGACACTCACTGCGGCCCATGTACGGCCGGAGGGTTCGATCGGGAGCTCTGCCCGGTCGCCGGTCTTCGTCGTCTTCACCCAGGTGAGAATTTCGTCGAGGTCGTCAGCATCAACCACGTCATCGGTGACATCGAGACCGAGTTGTTGGCCGTCATCGTCGAGCTCGCTCAGACGTTGTCGGCACACATAATTCGAGCGACCTTTCAGCACCGCGTACTCGAACGGTGTGTCCAGGTGTTCCTGGAGAAAGGGGAGGTCTTTGTTCGCAAGCTGGTCCTGCAACGCCTTCGTGGCGGTAGATACAACCGTTCGTTTACCGCTCAGAACCGCCGGTACGAGGTATGCGAGTGACTTGCCGGTTCCCGTGCCAGCAGACGTCACGAGGTGTGTCTCGGCCGTGATCGCGTCGGCGACTGCCTGAGCCATCTCGACTTGACCTGGCCGGTCTTCGCCCCCGCCAGGAAGCTGCCCAGCAACCACGGCGAGTGCGCTCGTTGCTCGCTCGCTGAGGCCCATCGGCGTTGACTCTAGAGCAGGTGTCGCGCGATGCGGTTGCATAAAGAGAACGTTCCAATACATCGTGAGAGGGCAAGGACAGGAGTAACTTGCCCTCTGATGATTCCGATTGATCGCTCAGCACTTCCGCGCCACATCGCCTGCGTGATGGATGGCAATGGCCGCTGGGCCGAGCAACGGGATCTGCCTCGTGTCGAGGGCCACAAGATGGGCGAACACGCGTTGTTCGAGACAGTTGCAGGGGCGCTCGATCTCGGCATCGAGTGGTTGACGGTCTATGCGTTCAGCACAGAAAACTGGAAACGCCCGCCAGATGAAGTGAAGTTCCTCATCAACTTCAACGAAGACATCTTGCTTCGTCGTCAACAGGAGCTTCACGAGAGCGGCGTGCAGATTCGTTTCATCGGGCGCACAGACTGGCGAGTACCGAAGCGATTGACCAGACTTATGGCCGACGCAACCGAGCTGACAAAGAACAATACGAAGCTGAAGTTCACCATCGCCTTCAACTATGGCGGTCGAGCCGAGATCGTCGACGCGGTGAAGAGTCTGGTCAAGACCGGAATCGCTCCCGACAAGATCACCGAGAAGATGCTCGCACGCCATCTGTACGACCCACAGATGCCCGATGTCGACCTGATGATTCGCACCTCGGGTGAGTATCGGACCTCGAACTTCCTGCTCTGGGAGCTTGCGTACTCCGAGATGTGGTTCACCGATACCTTGTGGCCCGACTTCGACCGGACAGACATCGCCAAGGCGATCTACGACTTCCAGAATCGCACGAGGCGATATGGGGGCGTGACCGCGTGAGCGGTTTGCACCGCGATCGTGTTGTGGGGCTCTATCGCGACAATGCAGTCGTGCTTCGTTCGTGGAAGCTCGGCGAAGCTGACCGAATCGTCAGCCTGATGACGCAACAGAACGGAAAGATTCGTTGCGTCGCCAAAGGGGTCCGCAAGACCAAGAGTCGTTTCGGGGCATCCGTCGAGCCGACGAACCACCTCGAAGTGCAGCTCTACCGTGGAAAGGGAGAGCTCGACACGCTCACCCAGGTCCAGAGCATCGATCGCTTTCCCGTACTTCGTGAGGACCTCGAGTTGTTCGCTCGAGCATCGTCCATGCTCGAGGCCGTGGAGCTCGTGGCACAGGATCGAGAACCGAACGAGCCGTTGTACACGATGCTGGCTCGGGCCATGCACACGGTCACTCAGTCCGAGAGCCACCTCGTCGTCGCAGGCTTCTTCCTGAAACTCCTCGCGCAGGAAGGGTTCGCACCGTCTGTCGACGTCTGTGTGTTGTGTGGTGCGACCACGAACCTGACCCACTTCTCGGTTGGCGACGGTGGTACGACGTGCGTTTCTTGTCACGCCGGAACCGCGATCAGTGTCGATGCACTTGCGTTGATGCAGCTGGCGCTCGGTGGGCAGCTCGGAGCGGTGCTGAACCAGGTGGCATCGCCGGGTACGCGAGAATTCGACATCTTGTCCACGAGGTTGATGGAACACATGCTGGAACGGCGGCTCCGCAGCGCCAGCGTCCTCGAGCAGACCTGAAGGCCCCGTTTTCTCCAAAATTCCTGCGCTGGAGCGCGATTATCGCGGCGGGACGCTGGAATTTTGGAGGGTGTGGGTCGACCGGGTGCGCTGATGCGGATCTCCGTCGGGAGTGCGGAGAAGTTACAGATAGCCTTCCCCGGATGAGCCAAGCGTCCCCCGATCCCGAACTGTTCGACAAGATTGTGAACCTGTCCAAGCGTCGGGGGATCGTGTTCCAGTCGGCCGAGATCTATGGCGGATTCCGCTCGACGTACGACTATGGACCCGTCGGAGTGCTGCTCCTGCGTAATGTGAAGGAGCAGTGGTGGCGTTCCATGGTCCAGATGCGTCATGACGTCGTGGGTCTCGACGCCGCGATCCTGTCGCCACCGCAGGTCTGGGAGGCATCGGGCCACCTTTCGAACTTCAGCGATCCGCTCGTGGATTGCACCAACTGCAACAACCGTTTTCGGCTCGACAAGCTCGATGATCCCGACGTATGTCCGAATTGTGAGGCGAAAAAGTCGTTCACCGAACCGCGCGCATTCAACCTCATGTTCAAGACCCATGCCGGTCCCGTTGAAGGCGCTGGCCACGAGGTGTACCTGCGCCCCGAGACGGCACAAGGCATGTTCGTCGACTTCATGAACGTGCTGAACACCAGCCGCAAGAAACCACCGTTTGGTATCGCACAAATCGGCAAGTCGTTCCGCAATGAGATCACCCCGGGCAACTTCGTGTTCCGTACCCGCGAGTTCGAGCAGATGGAGATGGAGTATTTCGTCCCGCCCGATGAAAGCGGTGAGTGGTACGAGTACTGGAAGGCCGAACGTATGGCCTGGTACCTCGACCTCGGAATGCCCGAAGACGCGATTCGCTTGCGCGAGCATGACGCTGACGAGTTGTCGCACTACAGCTCGGGCACGGCCGACGTCGAGTACCTGTTCCCGTGGGGGTGGGATGAACTCGAGGGCGTTGCGAATCGCGGTGACTACGACCTGACCCAACACGCGAACCACAGCGGGGAACGGATCGAGTACTTCGATCAGCATGCCAATGAGCGTTGGGTCCCACACGTCATCGAACCTGCGGCGGGGGCCACCCGAACCGCCTTTGCATTCCTGCTCGCCGCATACGACGAGGAGACCGTGAACGATGAGACGCGGACGGTCCTGCGTCTCGACCCTCGCCTGGCTCCCTACAAGGTTGCCGTCCTGCCGTTGTCCAAGAAGGACACGCTCACGCCCACTGCCCATGAGGTCTTCGACCTGGTCAAGGGCAACTGGATGAGCGACTACGACGAGACCCAGTCGATCGGAAAGCGCTACGCCCGAGCAGATGAGATCGGGACACCGTTCTGTGTCACGGTCGATTTCGACACGCTCGAGGATCGAGCGGTCACCGTGCGACATCGTGATACTCGCGAGCAGGACCGCGTCGCCATCGACCAACTCGTCGCCTACCTCAGCGAACGTCTGCCCAACTGAGTTTCCCGCTCGAAGTCTTATCGCCGGGTGTCGACGTGCACATGCCCGGCCTTGGTGCGATTCACGACCTCGTAGACCCCTGCGGCACGTAAGCAGTAGCAGAGCTTTTGTGCCGCGTCTCGACTCATGTCGCTTCGTTCGGAGATGTCGGCCGTCGTGAACTCGCGCGGTAGATCGTCGGGGGCGAGGGCGGCGACATCGTCAATGGAGCGAAAACGACGGACCTCGACAATCTCTTCGAGGTGGCGGTCCACCGTTCGATATCCACCGCGTCGTCGCCGCAGGTTCGGATCATGGATCTGTTTCTTGATTTCACTGTGTAAGACGACATCGAGCTCGAGGTTCGGGTGGTCGAGCATCGTTGGCAAGCTGACGAGTTCATCGAGCAATTGGTAGATGGAGCCGCGTTTGGGCGACCGGCGAGCGCTGCGGTCGGCGCGATCGAGGATCGTCGAAATCGCGATCGGATGCACCAGGAGCATTCGGTGATCGCTGAGCAGCCGATCGAGCTTGTTGCCGAGGGCTCCGAACGACCCGGTTTGGATCTCGATCAGCTCCTCCGATGGCAAGTCCTCGTGACGGACGATGTCGATTACGAAACCATGTCTCGGGACCTCGAAGGAATCCCCCGGTCGTGCGTAATGTCGTTTCAGCGATGCATGCAGGGAACCCTCGTTGAGGGTGCCGATGCCTGGCTCCACGAAGACATCGGTGGACGGGGTTTGATCGTGTGCGATACACGATCGTAGCTCGCAGCAACAAACGTCAGGGGAGGGGAGTAGGTTCTCCCCATGGGGATCGTCGATGAGGATGTGGAGCGGGTTCGTCAGTCGACGGACATCGTGAAGCTCGTCTCCGAACACACCCAACTCAAGCGTGTCGGACGCCGGTGGAGCGGTCTTTGCCCCTTCCACAATGAAAAGACGGGGTCGTTCTCGGTCAACGCCGAGGAGGGTTTGTATCACTGCTTCGGGTGTAAGAAATCGGGCGATGCGATCACGTTCGTTCGCGAACTCGAACACCTCGATTTTCCTGGTGCCATCGAGCACTTGGCCCGCAAGGCCGGCATTGCGCTCCGGTACACCGATGCGAACGAAGGCGCAGCACGCAACAAGCGCAAGGAACTCATCGGGCATGTGAATCGTGCTGTCGACATCTACCACGACTGGTTGATGACACACCCAAGCGCCGGCGAGGCCCGTGGCTACCTGCGACAGCGTGGCTTCGACGGCGACATGGTCCGGGCCTACAAGGTCGGGTACGCACCCGATACGTGGGATGCGCTCGCAAAAAAGCTCAAGATCAGCGACAAGGATCTCGTCGATTCAGGACTGGGAAAGATCAACTCGATCGGCAAGCAGATGGACTGGCAACGCGGTCGCATCGTGTTTCCCGTCTTCGACGAACGTGGTGACGCAGTCGGCTTCGGTGGGCGAATCATGCCAGGTGGCGAAGGTGCGAAATACATCAACAGCCAGGAGTGTGCGGTCTACTCGAAGAGCCGGGTTCTGTATGGGCTCAACTGGGCCAAGGAACACATCGTGTCATCAGGTGAGGCAATCATCTGTGAGGGTTACACCGACGTCACCGGATTCGGTCGTGCCGGCATTCCACGCGCTGTGGCCACCTGTGGAACAGCTCTCACCGACGACCACCTGAAGTTGCTCAAGCGATTCACCAACCGGATCGTCCTCGCATTCGACGCCGATGATGCCGGCAAAGCGGCCGCGGACCGTGTGTACGAGTGGGAGCAGAAGTACGAGATCGAAGTGATGGTGGCCGACCTCCCGACCGGCGTCGACCCCGACGACCTTTCGAGGAGCGACCCGGAGCGGTTGGCCGACTCGATCACCAATGCGTTGTCGTTTCTCGAGTTCCGTCTCGACCGCGTCTTGGGCCGCCACAACATGGACTCGATCGAACACCGCGCACGAGCAGCCGAAGACGGCCTTGCACTGGTCGCAGAACACCCAAACGCCCTCGTGCGAGACCAATACGTGATGAATATCGCAGATCGCTGCCGGATGGACGCCGACCGTCTCCGCGAGATGTTGCGCAACCCTCGTCGGCGAGGTTCGGCGGTGGCCGAGGCACCATCGACACCCATGCCGCAGCAGGGAAGTGACAGCGTCGAGGACCAGGCGATCCAACTCATGATCGGTGAAGATCAGGGCGTCGCCGAACTCTTCTCTGAGGCCTTGTTCGTCACCCCGATGCGACGAGAAATCTTCACCGCAGTGCGTCAGGCAGCGTCGGTGCGCGAAGCTGTTGACATGCTCGGTTCTGATGAAGCAAACCTGCTCATCGAACTCGCAGCGTCTTCTGACGATGATCTCAATGCGTCGGCGGTTGCCTCACGACTGCTCGGAAAAGCCGCCGATCGGCTGGCCCGTCAGCTCGAGGCCGAGGCTCGGACGACGGGAAACATCGAACTGTTGTTGCCTGATGTGAAGTTTCTTCGCCAATGGGTGATCGATCTGCGTGAACCGAGATCCGATCTCACAGAATTGGCCCCACTTGCCGATTGGGTAGCAATGAAATCGGACATGGCGAGCGAAGCAGCGTGAGCGAAGCAACGAGAGCCGCAGAGTCAGACGAGGTAGGTGCAGCGCGGGCTCGTCGTGAGCGTTCACATGCGCTGTCTGGTGATCGGACAGCTCGCTCGACCGACTCGACCCGGGTGTATCTGAAAGAGATCGGGCGTGTTCCGCTGCTCACGACGGCAGAGGAAGTGCGTCTCGCCGAGAAGGTCGCGAAGGGTATGAAGGCCGAGGAGGAGCTCGCGCTCCACGCAGCAGCCGAGACCCTCGACTCGATCGAACCAGCTCGACGTTCGCTCCTCGAACGAACCGTTCGTGCCGGCGATGTCGCAAAGGGTGATCTGACTCAGGCGAACCTCCGCCTCGTGGTATCGATCGCCAAGCGGTACTCGGGTCGAGGGATTCCACTTCTCGATCTCATTCAGGAGGGAAACCTCGGCTTGATGCGCGCCGTGGAGAAGTTCGACCACCAAAAGGGTTTCAAGTTCTCGACGTATGCCACGTGGTGGATTCGTCAGGCGATCACCAGAGCAATCGCCGATCAAGCGCGCACCATCCGTATTCCCGTACACATGGTCGAGATCATGAGCAGGGTCCGGCGTGAGCAGCGCCGACTCACCCAAGAGCTCGGGCGCGAGCCAACGATGGACGAGCTGGCTGAAACCTGTGACCTCTCGTCGAGTCGGGTCGAGGAGCTTCTCAAAATCGCGCAAGATCCGCTTTCGCTCGACACACCGGTAGGAACCGAGGACGACACCAGCCTGGCTGATTTCGTCGAGGATTCTCAGGCCATTCGTCCAGCCGATGCTGCCACACGCAAAATGTTGGGCGTAGAGGTGTCGAAGGTTCTGGACATGTTGTCTCCGAGAGAGCAGGAAGTTGTCCGTCTCCGGTTCGGCCTGGACGACGGTCGACCACGCACGCTCGAAGAGGTCGGTCGGACGTTCGGGGTGACTCGCGAGCGGATTCGCCAGATCGAGTCGAAGACACTCGCAAAGTTGCGCCATCCGCAACGAAGTGAACATCTCAAGGGCTACCTCGTCGACTGAGGTGCGCTTTCGGCAGTGCCCCGAACGTGAAGCGTTCGAGAGGCTTGTTGCTCCGGGGGTGAGGCTCGAACTCACGACCTACTGATTAACAGTCAGTTGCTCTGCCAGCTGAGCTACCCCGGATTGACTCGGTGCATGTTAGCAGCGTGAAGTGGAAGCTCCATCGCCCGCACCATGATCTCTTGGTCGGTCGTGGGTTCAATTCCCACCGGGCCCACAGAGACCGATTTATCAACGTTTTGGAAGAATTGCATCTCCCGCACTGGCGGTGAGGGTCGGCAGACCCCGGTTTCCTTGACGACATCGGTACCCGACAGTGTCTGTCGGTTTCGATCGACAAGGTCTCCGTCCTCGGTCCACTCAACGATGGTGATCGAGCTTTCAACGGACATAGTCCCGACGATCGTAACGTTGGCCCTCTGCTGTTCGATAAGGATTTCGGGACCCGGACCTTCGGACACCTTATTGAACTGGATGCCAGGCCGTTCGAACTGGTAATGCGTTCGCTCGGTCCAATCCTTTTCTGTCCGTGTCGTGACCTTCCGGCGATCGTATTGCGGCAGGGTGGTCGCATCGACCTCGTATTCGGTAAAGACGCCTGCGACGAACTCGCATTGCGTGCTGTCGCACGGCTCGATCTCTACTTCTTCCCATACGGGGCGGTCCGAGGCTGATCCCGCCGGATCCGCGGCGGCCGGGCCACCGGCGATCACCACCATCGCCAAAAGAATTCCAAGAGAAAGTGCGCTTATCTTCTTCATCTCGACCATCTCCTTCACCTGGTGCGCACATCAACAGTTATCCAGGCGTGCACTGGTGCCGAGAGAACTAGGTTCTAGTCGACCGCTCACAGTCGCCTTTTTCGCCAATTTGGCCACTTCGGAGCTGTTTCGGTACCGTTCCGTGATGGCGGGTATTGATGCATTTCTGGCGGCAAGCCACGACGAGATCATCGAATCCTTCGCCGCACTTCTCGCTGACCGGGAACGTGTCTCTGTTTTGGTCGCCGAGCTAAATCGTGTCGAGGGTAAAGCCGACAGAATGGCTGAAGCCCTCACCAGCGCGGTCGATGCCAGCGACCGCACCGAGACGGCCTCCTCCCAATACCTCGACCTCGACCTCGAACACGACGTCGTCCCCGACCTCGACCTCGACAGCGTCCTCGCCCGCGACCTTGGCATGACCCTCGCCGCAAGCTTCGGCGTTATCTACCGCCGCAACGGCGAGGACGTCCGCCCTCGTGCCGCAGCCCGGCTTGCCATCGTCAGCGCGTACGCAATGGAACAAGACAGCGGGCTAACCAAGGTTGGCACGGGCTCGGTTGCACCCTCGCCGTGGGGAAATTACGTCGGCCCGCTGCCAGCGAAGACCGAGCTCGAGAGACTCCTTCGCGATTGGCGAGCCCTTGGGGAGGAGTTGGACGCCGAGGAGTTGGACGCCGAGTTGGAAGAACGCGCCGCCGGTCTATAACGCAACCTGAACGCCGTCGAGCAAGCGACTATCAGAGTCACGCTCGATGCTAAACGTTGAAATTACAGGGGAAGTTAGGGTTGCGCACTGCGCTGGGCCGTGAACTCATAATCGCTCGGTCGTGGGTTCAATTCCCACCGGGCCCACAAACCCAAGAAAGCCATAGGTTCTGCTCGGGTGGACTGGCGTGTGCGTCGCAGCAGTCAGCTCAACTTGACAGCGGTTCCGTACGCCAAGAGTTCGGCCGCGCCGCCAGTGATCTGCGAGGTCGTGAACCGCACATTGATCACTGCGTCGGCGCCGAGGGACGTTGCCGAGTCCGCGAGGCGGCTCAGCGCTTCTTCCCGAGCCTCGGTGAGCATCTTGGTGTAGCTGCGCAGTTCGCCACCAACAAGATTCTTCAGGCCGGCCCCGATGTCCTTGCCGACGTTCTTCGACCGAATCGTGTTACCCATCACCACACCTAGTGTTTCGGCGATAGTGCGACCTTGGATGAAGTCAGTGTTTACAGTGATCATGACCCAATGATCACGGAATCTGGTGGCTGGGCACAAATCCACCAACACCACGGATCCCGCACCTGTTCCGACGGCCTATGGGCGCTCCCATGTATCGGCGATCCTTCGCAGCGCATCATCGGAGCTGATAGTGAACTCCACGTTGCCGCACGAGATACAGACGGTGCTATCCATCGCGACCGTTCCCTTCTTCCCCTTGCCCAAGGGCAGCTTGTTCATTCCGTAGACGCCACCGTTCTCGCGCTTCGTTCGCAGGTCGTCGCCGCTACACTTCGCACACTTCGCCATGTCCGTCCTCACATACATCGTGGTCGATTCGCCGCCTGACAATACTTGATTCAGGAACTACGAGCTGATTCGAACAAGCGATCCGTCAGTACGCCGCTCGCTCTCGCAAACTGGATTTGGGGGTGAACACGCATGAGTCACTCACCCGGCGTCACGTGCCCACCCGATCACGGTTGAGCTGGTCACGCGTCGTCGTCCGGCTGCGACTAACGTCACCACTCAGATTCTGGCTGGGAGCCACCCTGCCGCGGGAGGTCCTCATGTCGGGCACTGACGAAACCGAGGCGCAGGTCGACGCCACAGACAATGTATTGGCCGCACTGCACGAACGGGCGAGCACCCATCCCTCCGATCCGGCGATGCTCGTGGTCGCCGACGGTGCCGTCGAGACGCTCAGCGCATCCGACGTGGTGGCCAGAGTGAGGAAACTCGCGGCCGGTCTCGTGGGCGCCGGGGTCGATGTAGGCGATCGAGTTGCCATCTTCAGTCACTCCCGGCTCGAGTGGGCACTTGTCGACTACGCGATCTGGCAGGCGGGTGCCACCAGTGTCACGATCTACGAGACATCGGCACTCGATCAGGTTCGGTGGATTCTCCAGAACAGCGGGGCGGAGGTCGTGATCGTCGAATCGGCAGATCTGGCTGCGATCGTCGAGCAGGCTCGGCCCGACGTTCCGGGGCTCGGTGACGTGTTCACGATGGAGGGCGGTGGACTCGAGGAACTCGAGAAGCTCGGGGATGGCGTCGACGACGCTCAACTCGATGCCCGTGCGGCCACGATCGAACACGACAACACGGCGACCCTGGTCTATACGTCAGGCACGACGGGCCGTCCGAAGGGCGGTGCGCTCACGCACCACAACATCATCTGGACGATCCGCCAGATCATCGTGTGCGAGCCCGAGCTCGTCGGGCCATCGAATCGCACTCTCACGTTCCTGCCGCTGGCCCACATCTTGGCTCGAGTCGTGCAGCTCACAGCGATCAGCGTCGGCGTGCCGGTTGCCTTCGGGGGCGGTATCCGCACCCTGCTCAAGGATCTCGAAACGGTGCAGCCCACATGGCTGACCGTCGTACCTCGCGTGCTCGAGAAGGTCCACGATGGTGCGGCCCAAAAGGCTGGAACCGGCGTGAAGCGTCGGATCTTTGACGAAGCGGCACGAGTGGCCAAGGACGTTGGGGCTCATCGGGCGGCCGGCACCGCGCAACCGTGGCATCTCCGAGCATCCCATCGGGTCGCCGACGCGCTCGTCTACAAGAGCATCCGGGCCGCCATGGGCGGTCAGCTCCGCTTCGTCATCTCGGGCGGCGCCCCGTTGCACGAAGATCTGGGTCGATTCTTCAGCGGGCTCGGTGTCGAAGTTCTCGAGGGCTACGGACTCACCGAGACCACCGGTCCGGCAACCGTCCACCGAGTCGGCCATTCCAAGCCTGGTACCGTCGGCCCACCCCTCCCCGGAGTCGATCTCCGGATCAGTGACATAGGTGAAATACAGATGTCGGGAGGTGTTGTCTTCTCGGGCTATTGGGAGAACGAGGAGGCGACCAGCGAAGCGTTCGATGGCGAATGGTTCCGTACAGGCGATCTCGGCGAGATCGACAGCGACGGCCATCTGGTCATCACGGGTCGGATGAAAGATCTCATCGTGACTGCTGGTGGAAAGAACATCGCTCCAGCCGTCTTGGAACTCGGCGTGTCGGCTCATCCACTGGTGAGCCACGTCGTCATCGTCGGCAACGATCGGAAATTCGTATCTGCCCTGCTCACGCTCGACGTCCAGAGCCTCGGAGCATGGGCCAGCGAGCACGATAGACATGTCTCGTCGCCAGGCCACCTCGTGGTCGAGCTTCTCGACGACCCGGAGCTGCAGGCAGAACTTCAAGGGGCGGTCGACCACGTGAACGAACAAGTTTCACGAGCAGAGGGGATCAGGGCGTTCCGCGTCCTGCCACGCGAATTCACGGTCGAATCGGGCGAGCTCACTCCGACGATGAAGGTCAAGCGTTCGAAAGTGATCGAGAATCATCGCGATGTCGTCGAGGACATCTATGGTCCGTCCGACTGATTCGGTCGAATCAACCTCGCCCATGACCGAGCAGAATGCTGCGACACGGTCTCCTCATGTTGCATTCGTGCTCGGTGGTGGTGGCCGGTGGGGCGCGGTCGAGGTGGGCATGTTGCGAGCGCTGGTCAACGCAGGGATCCTTCCCGATCTGATCGTGGGGGCGTCCATCGGGGCGTTCAACGGAGCGGTGTTCGCTGCGGATCCGACGTCTTCTGGCATCGAGACCCTCGATCGTCTTTGGGCTGAGGTAGCCACGTCCGACCTCCTCGGTGCCAACGTCATCGATCGGGTCCGAAGCGCCGCCCGACTCCGGGTCGCCATCCAGGACCCCCAGCCGCTGCGTGACATGCTCGAGCACACGCTGTCGGCGCGAACGTTCGATGAGCTTGCTGTGGAGTTCCAGTGCGTTGGCGCCTCGATCGAGCGGGCTGCCGAGCACTGGTTCAGCGAAGGCTCCCTCATCGATGCGCTTCTGGCGTCGTCTGCCGTCCCCACGCTCTTCCCGCCCGTCGAGATCGATGGTGAGCACTTCTACGACGGAGGCTTGGTCAATTCGGTTCCGGTCGATCGGGCAGTCGATCTCGGTGCCACCGAGATCTACGTGCTCCAGGTCGGACGTTTGGAGCAGCCGCTACGGGCGCCAACCAAGTTCTACGAACCGGCGTTGCTTGCGTTCGAGATCGCCCGCCGCCATCGGTTCGGCTCGATCCGTGATCGCATCCCGCCCGGCGTCGAGGTCCACATTCTCCCGAGTGCCAACGACGTTGAGTTCGATGATCGACGCCAGCTCAAATGGTCCGATCTCGGCGAGACAGGAACGCTCGTCGAGGACGCATACAACGCCAGCACGATGTATCTCGAAGAGTTGAGTACACAGTCGTGAGTGAACTGCCACCCTATTGGTTCCGACGGTTGGTCTTGGCACCTGTATTCGTTCTCGGTACGGTCGCACTGTTCACCACCTTGCCGCTCTGGGCGGCCGTCGCGGCATTCGCCTCACGGATCGTCCCGGGTCGCTGGCGGATCCTGCGTGTCGCATGGTTCCTCTTCGTCTACCTCTTCTTCGAATCGGTGATGCTCGTCGTCCTGTTCGTGTTGTGGATCGCATCAGGCTTTGGTTGGAAGATCCGTTCGCCTCGATTCGAAGACCTCCACTACGCGCTGGCTGCGTGGTGGCTACGTCGGGTGATGGGCAGTGCCCGTCGGACCTTCAACCTGGTGATCGAACGCGATGACCAAGACGACACCCCAGTCGAGCAGACCGATGCGCCGCTGATCGTCTTCAGTCGTCACGCCGGGCCGGGCGACTCCTTTCTGTTGATCGACGCGTTGCTGAATCGATCGCAACGCAGACCCCGGATTGTCCTGAAAGATCTACTCCAGTTCGACCCGTGCGTGGATGTGGTGCTGAACCGCCTGCCCAACCGTTTCATCCCGAGCAAGGGAAGAGCAGGCAATGTGGTGATCGATTCGATCGTCGAGTTATCGGGCGGGATGGGCCCCGGCGATGCATTCGTGTTGTTCCCCGAGGGCGGCAATTTCACGCCAGCTCGTCATGCTCGAGCGATTGAGAAGTTGGAGGAGATCGGCCGCCCTGGGCTGGCCGATCAGGCCCGGCAGATGCATCATGTCCTCCCGCCAAAACCGACCGGCGCGCTTACAGCGATTGCCGCTGCACCGACCGCCCGCATCGTTTTCGTCGGCCACGTCGGACTCGAGGAGCTGAGCACGATGAAGGATCTGTGGCGAGGAATTCCAATGGACGCCAACGTCGTCTCCCGACTGTGGTCCGTGACGGCCGATCAGGTTCCGCCGGAACCAGAGCGCGAGCAATGGTTGTATGACCACTGGAAGCAGATGGACGAATGGATCGACAGCCGAGGTATTGCCGACGCGGACATCGGTGACCCGGACCCTCCCACTGCGACGAGCCAGGAGAGTTGATAGAAACGGGTACGCATCATGCGTGACAACGAACACGAGAGGTGAGCAATGCTCGAACTGATTCCAGGTCTCCCCGACAATGTCGTCGGGATGCGTGCCATCGGCGATGTCGAGGACGACGATTACGAGGACGTGTTGGTCCCCGAGATCGAAGATCGCTTGTCACGGCACGACAAGATCCGATTCCTGTATGTGCTCGGCCCTGAGTTCGAGGGGTATGAGGCCGACGCGATGTGGGAGGACGCCAAACTGGGCATGCAGACCTTCACGTCCTACGAGCGGATCGCGATCGTCACTGATTCTTCGCTGGTACGACGATCGGTGAAGGCGTTTGGATGGTTGATGCCCGGCGACGTCAGGGTCTTCGCCGTAGATGCCCAGGGCGCGGCAACGACCTGGATCCAGGAGTAATGATCTTGATCAGGGACTGAAGCGCTCCACGGCGCCAAAGATCAGCCATCCAGCCGTGGCGACCGGCCGAACCTGACTACGGTCGGGGGTATGGCCACACCCCGGACGAGACGAACCAAGATCGTTGCGACGATCGGACCGGCTTCCGAGTCACCCGAGCAGATCGGTGACCTGATCGACGCGGGCGTCGATGTCTTCCGGATCGGCCTTGCGCACGATGGCATCGACGTCGTCCTCTCGAGGGTGAGTCGTATACGGGAGGTGGCCGACCAGAAGCGCTCGGCAGCGGCCGTCATGATCGACCTACCCGGACCGAAGGTGCGAGCGGGGAGCTTCGGCGAGGATGGTGTTCGCCTCCTGGAGGGAGAGGAGGTCGAGCTGCGCCC
The DNA here is from genome assembly GCA_905479685.1 of uncultured Acidimicrobiales bacterium. Lineage (GTDB taxonomy): Bacteria > Actinomycetota > Acidimicrobiia > Acidimicrobiales > SHLQ01 > SHLQ01. The sequence goes on along the minus strand of CAJQNJ010000086.1, from coordinate 19,808 downwards.
TGGGACCGAGCCGAGCTCCTCCAAGGTGATTCATGTCAGCCACGACTCGCTCGCCGAGGACCTACGCCACGGGGACACCCTCAACCTTGGCGACGGCCGAGCTGTGCTGCGTGTGAGCCATGTGGGAACGGACATGTGCCGTGCCACCGTCGTCTACGGGGGACTGATGCGGGGTCGACCAGGGGTCCACATCCCCTCGGACCGACTGAACGTGGCCACTCCGACACCAGAGGACATTCGCTCGCTTGACGCTGCGGTCGAAGTCGGCGTTGAGATAGTCGCCGTGTCGTTTGTGCGAACCGCCCGCGACATTCGTGCGCTCGGGCTCGAGAATGCGCCGGCTGGCCCGCTCGTTGTGGCAAAGATCGAGACACAAGCAGCAGTCGACAATCTCGAAACGATCTTGGAGGTGACCGACGCAGTGATGGTCGCTCGAGGAGACCTCGGCCTCGAGTGTTCACTCGCACAACTTCCCGGGCTGCAGAAGCAGATCATCGAAAGCACGGTGAAAGTCGGGCTGCCTGTGATCACCGCAACACAGATGCTCGAAACGATGACCGACAACCCGCTGCCCACCCGAGCCGAAGTCACCGACGTGGCAAATGCCGTTCTCGATGGGACATCGGCAGTGATGCTCTCGGGCGAGACCGCAATCGGACACGACCCCGTACTCGTCGTGAAGACCATGGACGAGATCCTTCGGAGCGCCGAGGAACTCTTCGACAGCGGATCTTGGGCGCGGCGCGTGGAGTCTTTTGGCCAACGACAAGCAGTCGATCAGAACGTCCGGATCGCGAATGCAGTCTCGGCTGCGTCCGTGCGGGCAATCAGCGCCCTCGGCGCACCCGCAGTCGTCTGCGCGACCGGGACTGGCGCCACCGCGCGAGCAATCTGTCGGTATCGGCCCGAGGCAGCAGTACTCGCGGTGACCGACAACCCTCGGACCCTCCGGCAGCTCAGCCTGGTGTGGGGCGCAACGCCAATCCTCGCGAAGTCTCTCGGGGAGGGCCCTGGTCGGATTCCTGATCTCATTGCGGAGCTTCGGAACAGGGGTTTGTTGGCTGCCGGGCAGGTCGTCCCCGTCGTTGCTGGATCTACAAATGCTTCGTTGGTCGCGAACTTGTTGTTGGTCGAGACAGTGCAGTCCTGACCGATCGGCCTCTGCCAAATGGCCTATGTGATGGTTATGGGATCGCGTCGAAATACCTTCGGTGACTCCGACACCGCCAACGGCTACCGAAGAACGCCGGAAGGCGTCCGCATGGGGTGACAATCCTTGGGCGGCGTTCGCGATCCGAGCTGTAGCGTTCGCCGCACCACTGGTCTTGGCATTCATCGCAACCTGGCTTCTCACGCTGCGGTGGCCGGCCCCTGACAGGTGGCTTCCTGCAGCCGGACGGTTCTTCGTTCTCGCCGGTGTAGCGATGACGTTGGGAGCAGCGACGGACAGGGTAGCCAGGCGCTTCCTGCCACTTGCGGCACTTCTTCGACTCTCGCTCGTCTTCCCCGACCAGGCGCCGTCGCGATTCATCATCGCTCTCCGGTCGGGAAGCACGCGTTCGCTCGAGAAGCGCCTCGCCCAACTCGAATCGGCAGAGTTCACCGGTTCGGAAGCCGAGGCAGCGCAGGTCATCGTTGAGCTGACAGCTGCACTCAGCCGCCATGATCGCCTCACACGCGGCCACTCCGAACGGGTGCGGGCGTACACGGCGCTGATCGCAGAAGAGATCGGTCTCAACGAGCAGGACAGCAATCGACTGCAATGGGCGGGTCTCATTCACGATGTCGGAAAACTGAAGATCCCCTACGAGATCCTCAGCAAACCGGGAGCCTTGACCGACCGAGAATTCGCAATTGTGAAGACGCATCCCACACAAGGAATGCACCTCGTAGCTCCGCTCGCAGACTTCCTCGGACCGTGGATCGGAGCGGTAGGAGAACACCACGAGCGGTTCGACGGCGAAGGCTATCCCCGCGGCCTTCGGGGCGATGACATCAGCGTCGCCGGTCGGATCGTCGCGGTGGCCGACGCGTACGATGTGATGACCGCCGCCCGGTCGTACAAGAAGCCGATCTCGGCGGCCAGCGCCAGGGAAGAACTGGCGCGGTGTGCGGGAACACAATTTGATCCCGATGTCGTGCGAGCATTTCTCAACGTCGGCGTCGGCAAGGTCCGCCGGTCGATGTGGCCTCTCTCGTGGGCGTTACAAGTGCCGTTTCTCGGTAGCGCCGTTGCCGCACCGGTGAGCCAAGCCGTGACGGCGTCAGTGCTGACGCTGGCGACCGCAACGGGAATCACAGTCGCCACAGGTGGCTTCGAGCCGATCGACATTCCCGAAGCGATCGCATATGTGCAAGCAGCGGCGACGGAGCTTCGACTGACCGACGAAATCGGGCCATCGGAAACACTCACGACCCGCGTATCGACTCCTTCAACCAGCACAGCCTTCCCGACGACCACCAACGGCACTGTCGCCACAACATCGATATCGGAGACGACCCCGACTTCTCCATCCGGCGACGCCGCACGGTCCACCTCATCGACGATCACGACGACAACCATCCAGGTGACAACAACCACCGTCGACGTCACGTTGCCGCCCGCCTCCACATCGACCACAGAGGTCCTCCTGCCGTCGGTCACGACGGAGGTCACGACCACTGACGTCGTGCCCATCGACGACTGCGAAAGGGCTCAGGCTGGAGCGACCGAGCTGGAAGGAGCTGACCTGAACGGGTGCAATCTCGGAAGCGTCGATCTCACGGGCGCGGTCCTCGACGGTGCAACTTTGGAGGGCGCAGTTCTCGATGGGACGACGCTCAAGGAGGCTTCGCTGGTCGGTGCGCGCCTCGACGGGGTGACGTTCACGAACGTTTCGCTCCTGGGCGCTGATCTGACAGGCGCATCATTTCGCGGCGCTGCGATCGCCGGTAGTTCGTTTACTTCAGCGCAACTCATTGGCACGAACTTCACAAACGCGATGTTGGAGAACGGGACGATGGAAAACGTGTCGGCACGTGAATCAACATTCTCGGGAGCGGTATTTACCGAGTGGAGTCTGATCGGTGCCGACGTCTGGGGGGCGGACTTCGCCGAGGCGATGTTCGTTGGATCTCGTCTGAAATATGCAATCGCCGACAACGCGGTCTTTCGAAACGCGCGCATCGGGGGACTATGGATTCACGGCACCTCGTTTGTCGAGGCTGACTTCACGGGAGCTGAGGGATTCCCGGAGGGTGCGGGAGACGCAAGCTTCGATGGGACGTTGTGTCCCGATGGTGAACCTACGTGGACCTCGTGTTGGTGATGTAGCTACAGAGCCAGAAATGCTGACGTGGCGATGATTGCAAGCAGCGTCAGCATCCCGAGGTACACGAAGATCATGGCCGGGTCGCGGGGAGGCTGCGTGGTGGCCGTCGACGCGAAGGAAGCTTTGTCTGTCTGCGCTTCATCGGAGATGATGACGATGTCATCGCTGGCACCGTCGCTTACGGTAACGTCATCGCCGGTAAGCCTGTCCTGTTGCATTTCGCTTTCGATCGGCGCGGTGACCGCCATGGGTTCCTCCGGAGCGAGCTCAAGGTGATGGTTCCGATCACACTCGGTGCCCTCGCTATGCACACAACTTAGTCCCTGCCCGCGGAGCGTGAGGATCATTGCGCCTGTTGTCACTTGATTGACACAGAAGAGCAATCAAGAGGTCACGCGTATGTCGCCTTGGTCGTGCCGGGTGACTCAGGCGAGCCCTTCTCCAAGCCACGATGCGGCTCGATCGAGGAGGTAGTCGCTCACCGCGTGGCATCGGTCCAGCACGTCGCAGAGGTCATCTTCACCGAGGTAGATCCGCGCCAACGGAAGCTCTACCCGGGCAACTACGTTCAGACTGCGCTCGGGTGCATCGGTGACCGCTGCAAAGCCGTCGACTGCACTGATGTCGAGTGGTAGATCAGGTCCTCCGACGCCGGCAAGCTCTGTCGCAAGCACCAGGAGGTCGGGTCCGTAGACGAGGGGAGGCAGGCTCCATGTGAAGAGCAGCGGAAACCGAAGATCGTCCGACGGTGCGTCGGTTTGATCGGGCAGCGCATAGACCTCGTCCTCGAACGCCAGCATCATTCGCGGATCGATCTCGAGCGAGAGGTGCAGGTCGAGGGGTCCGCCGCACGCGTGTTCAGGATGCAGATCGACCTCGAAGGCCTGACGCATCGAGTAGGTCTCGACGAAGTGACGCTCATCGTGCACGTGGAACCCGTGGTGAGTCCCATGATCCTTGAGGTCGGTGATGAACCCTGCGATGTCAATGATCGCCAAGACGTTTCCTTCGAAGAACGTGTCGCGGCCGACGGCCACGAACGACCGCAGGCTACCGTGTCGTTTCGATACCGGCACAACTGCCGACGAGTCACGACATCCGGAGAACAATGCCAGACCCCACGTCCCTTCAAGTGCTGCTCCGTCGGGTTGTTGATGCGGCAGTCGACGAACTCGCTTCGGCGACCGACCGACGGGCAGATGGCGAGCGGAAGGGCCAGTATGCGCTTGATCTCCTCGTGGACGGGCCGCTCGTCCAGTCGCTTCTCGACGCTGGACTCGGCGTTCTTTCTGAAGAGGCGGGAGTCATGCACGCCGATCGATCGCTCGTCGCGGTGGTCGACCCCGTCGACGGTTCGACCAATGCCTCTCGCGGGATTCCTTGGTACAACACGAGTATCTGCGTCGTGGACGACGATGGACCCCTGGTCTCGATCGTTGAGAACCATGTGACCAGAGAGCGGTTCGAGGCGATTCGTGGCCAGGGGGCACGGCGGAACGGCGTGCTCGTGAAACCAGTGCGCGCCCCAGAACTCTCACAAGCCGTGGTAGCGATCAACGGGGTTCCGCCGCGATCGATGCCATGGGCGCAATTCCGCTCGCTTGGTGCGTCGGCGCTTGACATCAGCTATGTGGCCGTGGGAGCGCTCGATGGCTACATCGACTTCGATCATGAGGCCCATGGCGTGTGGGACTACCTCGGGGGGTTGCTCATCTGCCGCGAACTCGGCGTCTTGATCGAGGATGCATTCGGACGCGAGTTGGTGCACTTGGAGCACGATGAGCGACGCACGCCGGTCGCGGCACATGATCTCGAAACGTTGGAACGTTTGGTCGATATGCGGCGCTCGGTGGCTTCAGGTGACACGCTCCACTGAGGTGATCTCCGGGGGCAGGTCCGGATTCGGCCTGGCGGACAGCTTCAGGAAATGGCCTGCGGCTGAGTGGTCCAGTCATCTGTCGAAGACGCCACCACTGCAGCGTTCCCGGTGTCTCGTCGTTTCGTCGCGATGATTCCGATCTCATCTGCGGTGTGATTCCGCCAGACCGACTCGACCCGCAGGCCCGCCCGTTGACAAAGCGATACGAGCGAACCAGTGCTGAACATGAACAGGTGCTCAGCAGGTCCCGCAAGCGGCGAGGCCATTCCGGAGTGTTCGAACGAGTCGCCTTCGGCGCTGACTGTGTAGATCACCAGCCGGCCACCGGGAAGCAGAGCCTCAGCGGCCAGTCGACAGAACCGCTCCGGATGTCGAACATGTTCGATTGACATCTCGGAGATGACAGCGCCGTAGGAACCACCGAGCGACTCTGCATGGTCGGAGTTCTCGCACCAGACGTGTAACCCGCGAGACGTTGCGTGGGTCACCGACGCAGGATTTACATCGGTCCCTGCGACCGTCCACCCTCGTTCGCGAGCCCGCGTCAACAGATTGCCGCCACCAATTCCGAGCTCGAACAGTGTGGGGGATACGTTCTTGGCCGGTTCAGCGCGATCGAGGATCGAATCGATGTGTGCAGTCAACGCTGGAGTCACTTCTTGGGCGGGGAGGTACTCCTCGGTGAAGTACCGCTCGCTGTATCGGATCAGCGTCTGGTCCTCGATGGGTCGCGGAGATGTCATGAGTAGCCCACATCTCGCACAGGTGACCATGTCGAGGAACTGCCGACGACCGGCGTGGGTGAACTCGCCAGACCTGCACGCTGGACACCGAGCGATGCGTTCTTGGCCGGTCATGGAGCCCGGTGGGGGGAATGCGGGAAGAAATTTCCAATCTCCGATGTCGCTACCGGACATCGCCCGACACCTCGATGCGCCCGGCACAGAGGAGCTGTCGATCGTTGTCTCGAAACAGGTTTGGGCGCCATTGGGTCGAGTTGGATGTGGAAATCGATGCGCAACCTCGATGATTGTGTGTGCAGTGTCATCGAACTCGAGTTGGACCGCAACGCTGGCAGGCGCCGATCCTTGAAGCAGCACGATGTCGGCCACCGGAGTGACCACGAGTCCGAACCGCACACTTGCCGCCGGACCGTGCCACTGGCTGTACGGCGAGGGGAGTTCCGGTTGCGCTGTTGTTCGCCAGCGTCGGTCTCGAATCGACCGCTTGAGCCGGTATGTGAGTCGGGGTATGAGGGTGTTCACCGGCCAGAACACTACCGTCAGGCCACGGTGAGGGGCAGTTCCATGACGTCGAGGGTCTGGGGCGTCTTTCGATGTTCGTACACATTCGATCTTCGGAGTGGCACTGTGGCTTGCGTGACGCCCCATGGGCTGAGTCCCGGCACGCTCAAGAAGATGGCTGGTGTCGTCGAATACCGACGTGTGATCGATGACCGGACGGGAGATCCAGCGTTTGCACGTGCGCTCGCGGCAGCGCGCGTTGGGCAGGCCCCCGGATTCGAGTGGCTGTGGAATCGATTTGGTCGGCAGGTGGCGGGCTTTGCCAGGGCCCAAGGGGCAGACGACGCTGACGGGATAACAAATGAGGCATTTCTTGGTGCATTCCGACGGGTGGACACCTTCTTCGGTAACGAGGATGCCTTCGTTGCGATGTTGTTCGCCATTACCCGCAACAAGCTGATCGATGAACACCGAGCGAGGAGTCGACGAGTGCCGACTCGACAGCTGGTCAGGGACGATGACGGCCATGGAGGAGACGTCGAGTCCGATGCGCTATCGAGGATTGGTGCCGACGCCACTTCGCTCCTGGCCACATTGACCGATGAGCAGCGTGAAGTGATGCACCTGCGCCTCATCGCGGACCTGTCGCTCGAGCAGACCGCAATGGTCACCGGTCGATCGGTGAATGCCGTCAAGGCATTGCAGCACCGGGCGACAAATGCACTGCGCAGAACAATTTCGGAGGAGGCCGTAACCCAATGAGCGATTTCAACGATCCCTCCTTCGAGATGCACAACGACACGCTCTCCTCTGAAGAAGTCGAAAACCTCATCAATGGAACGTCTGAACGGCCAGAACTGGCCGACGTGGCGAACCTGTTCGCTGAGGTTCGTTCGTTTCCGAAGATGACCGACACGCCTGCTCCGTCGGCGGCATTGTCAGAGTTCGTCGGAGTGACTCTCACACACCCCCCTGAGCCAATCATGTTGCCCGATGCTGACACACCCGTGTTGTCCGCAGCAGGCGCAGAAGTGGCGAAACCTGTGAGGAGAAACACGATGATCGGACATGCAGCAGCTTTCATGGCGACGATGAGCGGAAAGGTCGTGATCGGGACCACTGTCGCAGCCGCGTCGATCGGAGGCGCCCATGCAACTGGTGCAGTCGATGTTCCCTTCCTTCCCGACAACAAGCCGGCCGTGATCGAGACGGTCGAGGTCCCATCGGACCCCGACGCTTTGGCATTCGTAGAAGACGAGCTCGAGTCGAGCGAACCCGTCAAAGAAGAATCAACCGAGGCGTCCGAGCTGGACGAGAAGGACGAGAAGAAATTCGAGGATGACGACACGTTCGAAGACGACGTGAAGTCCGAGGAGAAGGACACGTTCGAAGACATCGAGAAGTTCGTGGAAGACGACCTTCCCGAGCACAAGGTGATCCCGGATGACAAGCAAGAGCTCGAAGAGAAAGAAGTCGTCGAAACCAAGACGCCCAAGGTCGAAAAAGAAGAACCGAAGAAGGAAGAGTCGAAAGAGGACGGCAAGACCGCAGAAGAAGAGGCGGCTCAGGTGGCGATCGCGGCTCTCGAGGAAGCCGTCCATGTGGCCAAGGACAAGGTCCGTGCCGAGGCGAAGGCGCTCATCAATCCACTCGAAGAGGAGCGCGATGGCTTGTTGGCTGCCCTCGAAGAGGCCCACCACCTGCTTGCTGTCGAATGGGAAGGCGTCATCGAGGCTCTAGAGATCGAACTCGAAGGCACCGACGACGAAGGTGAGCGAGCTGCCATCGAAGAGGACATCGCTGCGGCCGAGCAGGCCTGGGCAGACGCCCGGGTGGCAGCCGAACTCGAAGTCGATCCTCGACTCGAGGAGATCAACGACCTCCTCGGCGTGATCGAAACCGAGCGTGACGCCGAGATCGATCGACTGCTCAACGAGTTCTTGGCCGCGGTGGAAGAGATCAAGAACGGCTAGGGGTGTCAGAGCCAGATCTGAAGTAGCTCTCAGACCGATCCGAGCGGGCCGATCGTTTGACGGATCAACGGCACCCCGGGCCTGTACGCAAGGTGATGATGAGTTGGGGCGTCGAGGATCGTCGCGTGTCCGGCATAACCGGGCGCGAGACGGCCGACGTCTTGTCGTCGCAGCGCGGCGGCGCCCCCCGAGGTGGCTGCCTGTATCGCCTGCTCGATGGTCATGTGCATGTCGCGAACGGCGACCGCGATACAGAACGAGATCGACGTCGTGTAGCTCGACCCTGGATTGCAATTCGAGGCGATGGCCACGGTTGCCCCAGCGTCGAGCAGTCGGCGTGCGTCCGGATACGGCTGGCGCGTCGAGAAGTCGGCTGCTGGGAGAAACGTCGCAACCGTGTCGCTCCCCGCCAGGGCTTCGACGTCGCTGTCGGTGAGGTGTGTGCAGTGATCGACAGCGGCACATCCGCACTCGACCGCCAATTGCACTCCAGGCCCGGTGCCGAGCTGGTTGCCATGCAACCGAAGACCAAGGCCAGCCGACTTCCCTGCCTCCAGTACCGCGCGGCACTGATCGGCATCGAACGCGCCATCTTCGCAGAACGCATCGACCCATCGAGCGTGAGGAACCGCGGCCGCGAGCATCTCGGTGCACACGAGATCGATGTACGCATCGGCGCGGCCTCGGAACTCGGTCGGAAGGAGGTGGGCGCCGAGGAATGTCGTTTCTGGCGTGAACGCGTTGGCGATCTCGAGAGATCGAGCTTCATCCTCGACGTTGAGGCCGTACCCAGACTTGATCTCGATCGTGGTTGTACCTGCTCGATGCGCTTCTCGAAGACGCTGGCGGACGAGCTGATCGAGCAGCTCGGTCGGGGCTGACCGCGTTGCATCGGTGGTCACCTGGATTCCGCCACCGTCGTACGGCTCGCCAGCCATACGTTTGGCGAACTCCTCCGATCGATCGCCAGCGAAGACCAGGTGGGTGTGCGAGTCGACGAATCCCGGCAGAACACACGAGCCCTCGGCATCGATGCGCTCGTCGGCGACAGCGCCAGCCGGTCCGACCTCCTCGACAATCCCGTCGGTGATGACGACAGACGCCTGTTCGACGATGCCGAGCGGTCCCATTCCAAGCTCGGGGTCGTTGGTGATCAGCGACCCGATGTTGTCGATCACGAGAGAACGAGTCGATGGCGTCATTGGAGAAGCTCCCTGATCGACGAGTCGAGCTCGGCGGCGACGTCGATGTGGTCGTGCTCTCCATCGGTGGCCACCTGTCGCCCATCGATGACCACAGACGTGATGTCGCTCTCGGTCGAGGCAAAGACAGCAGCCTCGAGGAGAAGATCGGTCGATGCCCCCGCCGTGCGTGCGGTGGTGAGGGAGATGGTGACCAAGTCCGCTCGGTTGCCGACCGCGATCGCGCCAGCATCGTCCCAGCCGAGGCTGCGGTGACCGGCCGTGGTTGCCATGTGCATCAGCTCACCAGCAGAGTGCACGCCGCGTTGTTCGGACCGAAGACGCTCGTGGAGCTCGACCGCTCGCGCCTCGACCATCTGATCGATGACCGCGTGGGAATCGCTACCGACACAGAGCGAAACACCCGCAGCAGTCAATTCTCGTGTGGGCCCGATCCCATCGCCGAGGTCACGTTCCGTCGTTGGACACATACAGACAGAACTTTCGGATGATCCGAGGAGATCGATGTCGTGGTCGGTGAGATGGGTTCCGTGGACCGCAGTGAACGTGGTTTCGAGCACACCGACCGACTCCAGTAGTTCTGTCGGGGTGCAGCCGTGCATGATACGTGTCGTTTCGTTCTCAGCTCGCTGTTCGGAGACATGGGCATGGAGGGGTGCGTTGTTGTCCTTGGCCCACTCTGCCGCCGTCGACAACCCAGTGGGGTTCACGGCTCGAGCGGAGTGCACGGCCGCTCCGAGGCGCTGGGTTCGAGACACCCGAAGGTCGGCCAGCCGTGCTGCCCATCGCTCGCCCGTGAGGTCACTGAACCGATGTTGTACGTTGACGGGGTTGCGGTATTGGTGCTCGTCCATCCCGTCGAACAGGTAGAGCGTGTCGAGCAGGGTGATGCGAATGCCGGCGTCGTCGGCGGCTGCGAGTAGCGCCACCCCCATCGCGTTCGGATCGTCGTACGAGCCTCCGTCGGGTCTGTTGTGGACGTAGTGGAACTCTCCAACGACCGATATTCCTGCACGTGTCATCTCGGCGAATACCGCACGAGCGAGCCGGTAGTAGTTGTCGGGATTCAACCGTTGAGCAGCGCGATACATCGTGTCGCGCCACGTCCAGAACGTGCCTCGCTCGGCCTGCACACGGGAGCGGAGAGCCCGGTGGAACGCATGGCTGTGGGCGTTCGCGAATCCGGGCACGGTCAAGCCGGCGAGACGGGTTGCACCTTCTGGCGCCGTGGTGTTCGGTTCGGCCTCCGAGATCCGGCCATGTCGGGCGGTGATACTCACACTGGGCGCAACGCCATCGGCCAGGAGCGCATATTCGCACCACCACGAGGTCATGAACCGATCCGCTCCACAAAGGCCGTGATCCGTTCGATGAACGCATCACGATGGTGTTCGTTGAACTCATCCCAGGTGGAAAGTGTGGTCGGGTCGGCAACCCGATCGATGAACAACACCCCGTCGAGGTGATCGCACTCGTGTTGCCACGTTCCCGCGGTGAGACCACGTTTCACTTCGTCGTGTTCGACCCCGTCGCGATCGAGGTACTTGACCCGAATGTTCACGTATCGGCTCACGTCTCCGCGTAGCGGAACCGAGAGACAGCCCTCATTGATCTCGACGCGTTCATCGTCGAGCGGTTCGATCACCGGATTGATCGCGATCGTCAAAGGGATCTTCGGTTTGTACGGGTAACGGGGATTGTTGCCGACCTCCATCACCGCGATTCGAACATGCTCGCCGATCTGCGTGGCCGCCAAACCTGCGCCGTTCGCATCACGCATGGTCGCGATCAGTTCGTCGATGATCCTCTGCACGGGAGCCGAAGCAATCTGTGCCAGATCCACCTCCTCGGCACGCCGCCGCAACTCTGGATCGCCGATGGTGAGAATTGTTCGGACCGTCATGTTGCAGGCTGTTCGTTCATGGGTACTCGTACGCCGCGCTCGTCGGCAACCTCGATCGCGCGATCGTATCCAGCGTCGACGTGTCGAATCACTCCCATAGCAGGGTCGTTGGTCAGCACACGTTCGAGTTTCTCCGCGGCAAGCGGGGTCCCGTCGGCGACACTCACCTGACCTGCGTGGATCGATCGGCCGATGCCAACACCGCCGCCATGGTGCACGCTCACCCAGGTCGCGCCCGAACACGTGTTGACGAGGCCGTTGAGGAGCGGCCAGTCTGCGATTGCGTCCGACCCGTCGAGCATGGCTTCGGTTTCGCGGTACGGCGATGCGACAGACCCCGAATCGAGGTGGTCGCGTCCGATCACGACTGGGGCCTTCAGCTCACCTGTGCGGACCATTTCGTTGAATCGAAGCCCGAGTCGATGCCGTTCGCCGTATCCGAGCCAGCAGATGCGTGCTGGCAGTCCCTGGAACGCCACTCGCTCGCCAGCCAAGCGAATCCACTTTGCGAGCGACTCGTTCTCTGGGAACTCCTCGAGGACAGCTCGATCGGTGGCAGCGATGTCAGCGGGATCTCCGGACAAGGCCACCCAGCGAAAGGGGCCAAGTCCTTCACAAAAGAGCGGCCGAATGTACGCCGGGAGGAAACCCGGGTAGTCGAACGCTCGGTCGAATCCGCCAAGTTTGGCTTCAGCACGAAGGCTGTTTCCGTAGTCGAAGACTTCGGCACCAGCGTCCATGAAGCCAACCATCGCCTGGCAGTGTGTTGCCATTGCAGCGCGTGATCGGCGTGTGAACTCGGTGGGATCGTCCGCCTTCAACGCTTCTGCCGCCTCGGCAGAGAGGTCATTCGGTGCATAACTCAGGGGGTCATGGGCGCTGGTCTGGTCGGTGACGATGTCGGCCTCGATCCCGTCGGCGAGCAATCGAGGCAAGATGTCTGCGGCATTTCCCAAGAGACCGACCGACAACGGTGTCCGCGTCGCTTTCGCCTCGGTCACTCGGGTAATGGCGGTCGCGTAGTCGGGGGCGATCTCATCGAGGTAACGATGGTCGACTCGCCGCTCGAGCATGTGTTTGCTGACGTCGATGACCAATACGACGCCGTCGTTCATCGTCACGGCGAGCGGTTGGGCACCACCCATTCCTCCGGCGCCGGCGGTGATGGTCAGCGTGCCGCGCAGCGAACCGCCGAAACGTTTCCGCGCGATCTCAGCGAAACACTCATACGTTCCCTGAAGGATTCCCTGGGTACCGATGTAGATCCAGGACCCTGCCGTCATCTGGCCGTACATCGTGAGACCAAGATGTTCGAGTCTGCGGAACTCGTCCCAGTTGGCCCAATCAGGGACCAGGTTGGAGTTGGCGATGAGCACTCTTGGTGCCCATTCGTGGGTGCGAAGAACCCCTACGGGTTTGCCCGACTGCACCAACATCGTCTCGTCTCGTTCGAGTGTGGTCAGCGTGTGCAGCATCGCCCGATAGGCGTCCCATGAGCGGGCCGCGCGGCCGGTGCCTCCATACACCACGAGTTCGTCTGGATTCTCCGCCACCTCTGGATCGAGGTTGTTCTGCAGCATCCGATACGCGGCCTCTTGAGGCCACCCCTTGCAACTGAGGTCGGTACCGCGTGGAGCGGAGATGTTCGTGACGGGTGTACCAAGTCGTGACGTCATGTCTTGCAGCCTGCGGGATGATTCCCTAGATTGTCAATAGATAACAGCTAGTGTCAGCAGATGACATTTTGGTACACGGATTCGGAGTCATGAGATCCAACAGCACAGCGGATGGTGATGCCGAACCTGGAGGACAACCAGTACCACGGGCGGTTGGTCGAGTGCTCGATCTACTCGAGGTCGTCCTTGCCGAGCGCGCCTGCACGCTGACGACCGCGTCGGCACATGCAGGACTGACACCCACGACAGCGCTACGACACCTTCGGGCGCTCGAGGCGCGGGGGTACCTGGACCGGGACTCCTCGGGAGTGTTCTCGCCGGGGCCGACGATCTTACGGTTGGCTGCTGGGCTTCATGACTCCCCACCCCTTGAACGGCTCACCGAACTCGCACAACCTCATCTCGATGGGCTGACGACCGAAACCAGCGAATCGGCATACCTGGCTGTGAGCGATACGGGAATCGCAACGTACATCGCATCGGCAGAGAGCAGCCGAGCGATACGCCACGTTGGTTGGGTCGGGCAGAACGTGACGCTCTCGGGTACCGCGATCGGGGCTGCGCTGCGCGAACCGGGCAAGGTCGCGATTCGGACTGGAGTGGTCGAGCCCGACATCACTGCGATCTCGATGGCGCTGCCGCCGTACGGGAGTCTAGGTATAGCGCTCTCGGTCATCGGACCGGCCCATCGGCTCGATGATGCAACGTGTGAAAACATCGCAGTGTCCTTGCACGACGTGGTGTCACAACTGTCGCAAGACCTCGGCCTCCTCGAGGCTGCACACCTCGGCGCTTCGACAACCGACTCGATATCCACGACAGAGACGAAGGCCTCATGACACAGGACCAGGAAACGATTCAACTTCACGGTCCGGGCGTCACCATCGCCGACGTGGTCGCGGTCGCCCGTGAGAGCGCCAGAGTCGAATTGTCCCGCGAAGCGATCGAACGGATGTCTGCTGCCCGAGACATCGTCGACCGACTTGCAGAGGGAGAACCGAAATACGGCATCTCAACTGGGTTCGGCGCACTCGCCACAGTCTCGATCCCACGCGATCGTCGCCAGGCCCTTCAGGTCGCCCTCGTCCGGTCGCATGCGGCTGGTATGGGCGATCCTGTCGAGGACGAAGTGGTCCGGGCCATGATGCTGCTGCGGGCGCGGACGCTTGCCCTCGGAGCGAGTGGGGCGCGGCCACGCGTTGCCCAGGCGATGGTCGATGCGCTCAATGCCGACATCACGCCGATCGTCCCCGAGTACGGCTCGCTCGGTGCAAGCGGCGATCTGGCGCCGCTTGCCCATGGCGCCTTGGCACTGATGGGTGAGGGAGAGGTGCATGTCGCGGGAGAGCGGTGCCATGCGGCCGGTGCGCTCCGCGACGCCGGGCTCGAACCGCTCGTCCTACATGAAAAGGAGGGTCTCTCGGTCACCAACGGAACCGATGCGATTCTCGGAATGTTGTGCCTCGCCATCGACGACTCGAGTCGGCTCGTAATGCAGGCCGACATGATCGCTGCGCTAACGGTGGAGGGCCTTCTTGCGACCGACGGTCCCTTCGCCGATGACCTACAACAGCTGCGGCCGCAACCGGGCCAGGCAGTCAGCGCTGCGAACCTGCGGTTGATGCTCGAGGACTCGCCGATCGTTGCGAGTCACAAGTCGGACGACGTTCGGGTCCAGGACGCCTACTCGGTTCGGTGTACGCCATCGGTCCACGGTGCGGTACGAGACACGCTCGACCATGTCCGTCGGGTCGCAGAGAATGAACTGGCATCTGCGATCGACAATCCAATGGTCCTCCCCGATGGTCGAGTCGAATCGTGCGGAAACTTCCACGGCGCCCCATTGGGGTTCGGCGCCGACTTCCTCGCCATCGCAGTCTCGGAGATCGGAGCCATCGCCGAGCGGCGTATGGATCGGCTTCTCGACAAGACTCGCAACCACGGACTGCCTCCGTTCTTGGCGAGCGAGGTGGGCGTCGACAGCGGTCTGATGATCGGGCACTACACGGCAGCAGCGATGGCATCTGAGAACAAACGACTCTCCGTACCGGCATCTGTCGATTCGCTCCCCACATCGGGAATGCAAGAGGATCATGTATCGATGGCGTGGGGGGCCGCACGAAAGCTTCGGCGGGTCATCGACAACGTGCGACGGATCCTTGCCATCGAATTGGTGATCGCCGCTCGGGCGATCGACTTGCGTGCCCCGCTCGAGCCAGCCGTCGCCACCGCTGTAGTGATCGCGGCGCTGCGTCAAGAGGTGGACGGACCTGGGCCCGATCGGTATCTCGCTCCAGACCTGAGCCGTGCCGAAGCGCTTCTCGCCTCGGATCTCTTCGAGACACAACTGGAGAGCGCTGGAGTGATCCTGTCCTAGCCAGCTTGGTTTCGTGTGCGCACCTCGAACCCGGATGTCATCGGCAATAGTGGGGAGATGCCCGAAGACACGTACACCCATGGCCATCACGCAAGCGTGCTGCGTTCACACAACCAGAGAACCGTCGAGAACTCCGCGGCGTACCTCATTCCACATCTCGTGTCAGGCGTTTCGGTGCTCGATGTGGGCTGCGGCCCGGGCACGATCACGCTCGAGATCGGAGAACGTGTCGCTCCAGGACGCGTCGTGGGGATCGACGTATCGGACGATTTCATGCCTGAGGCTGCCCACAACGTCACCTTCGAAGTGGGTGATGCCTACGCATTGGCCTTCGACGATGACTCGTTCGACATCGTGCATGCGCACCAAGTGCTTCAGCACCTCTCTGATCCTGTGAGTGCATTGCGGGAGATGCGGCGAGTGGTCAAACCCGATGGCGTGGTCGCCATCCGCGATGCGGACTACGCGGCAATGTCGTGGTGGCCAGCAGATCCAAGGCTCGATCGTTGGCGGGAGATCTACCGCGCAGTGGCCTACAAGAACGATGCCGAGCCCGATGCTGCGCGACGACTCGTCGATTGGGCGACGCAGGCTGGATTCGGAGAAATCGCACCGTCGTCGAGCACGTGGACGTTCGCGCTTCCCGACGATCGCGCGTGGTGGAGTGAGACGTGGGCGACGAGGACGACGACGTCTGCCTTCGCGCATCAGGCGCTCGAGTACGGACTGACAACCGCCGATGAGCAGGCCGATATCGCGGGTGGCTGGCGTGCTTGGGCGGCGTACCCGACGAGCTGGTGGGCGGTCCTTCACGGGCAGTTGTTGTGTCGTGAATGAGCGGGCGTGGTAGCTGAGCTTGCATTGAGGTGCAACACTTGGGCATGGTAATGAACTCAGAGGACTTTCCGGCTGGCGAGCTCACGAATTGGCCCCAGCCAGCGGGACCGGAGAACTACACGGGCGACGGCCGGCTGAAGAAGCGGCTATACGAGAAGCGACTGCGCGAGTTGCAGGAGGAACTCGTCAAACTCCAGCACTGGATTCAAGTTCAAAATTTGCGTGTTCTCGTGATCTTCGAAGGGCGCGGATCAGCGGGCAAAGGTGGGGTCATCAAGCGGATCAGCGAACGCACGAGCCCGCGGATCGTCCGCACCGAGGCGCTGCTCAAGCCGACCGAGCGCGAACAATCGCAGTGGTATTTCCAGCGATACGTTCCGCTCTTGCCTGCTGGCGGCGAGATGGTTCTGTTCGATCGCAGTTGGTACAACCGGTCGAACGTCGAGTGGGTGATGGACTTCTGCACGCCCGAACAACATCAGGAGTTCCTTCGGACATGTCCTGAGTTCGAGCGGATGCTCGTTCGTTCTGGAATGATCATTGTCAAGTACTGGTTCTCTGTGAGTTACGACGAACAGTCGCGACGCTTTGCTGCCCGCAACGAAGTTCCACTCAAACGGTGGAAGCTGTCCAACATGGATCTCGAGGAGCACCGGCGTTACCTCCGCTACTCGATGGCCAAGGACACGACGTTTCAGTACACCGACATCAAGCAGGCTCCCTGGTACGTGGTCCCGTCGGACGACAAACGCCGTGCGCGGCTCAACTGCATAAGTCACCTCCTGTCGGTCATCCCGTACAAGGACATCGTGCCCGACCCGGTTGAGATCCCCGACGTTGACGAGTCGAAGCCATACATCCGGCCGCCGATGGCTGAGCAGACGTTCATCCCGCAGGTCTTCTGACCCCGTCGCCAACGCTGGTGGATCGTCCGGGAAGTGATGGGTATCCAAGGACCCCTTTCACCCCATCGATGCACGAACACGCGTCATGAACGCGTCGAACCCGTCGGAGTCGAACTCTGCGGTGAGGCCCTCATCGTCGTGTCCGAGCTTGAGGGCAGGACAGAAGAACTCTTGGTCGCCGAGCCAGAAGTCCGGGGATCCTCGTACGCCGCGGCGCTGTCCTTCGTCGTAGTCGGCTTGCACGCGATCGTCGACCTCGTTGGACGGCGGATTGAGTCCGAACTCGGTGGCAATAGCGCTCAGAACTGCGGGGTCGCTGATATCGCGTCCGTCCTCGAACAGTGCATCTCGTAGTGCGATGCTGACAGCAAGGCCCGTCGGTGCATCGACATCAAAGGCTTGCGCCGCGAGATTCAGCGCCGGAATTGTGGTCGCGGGCCATGTGTCGGCTCGGAACCCTGCGAAGGCGTCGGCCCCGAGCTGTTCGCGCAATGCGTGCACCTTCGTCTCGACCGCTGCAGCTTCAAGTGGAGCTTCGTTCACCCACTCGAGGGGCCATGCTCGGACCACCACCTCGACGTTGCCATCATTTGGGTCCAGCTCGTCAACCACCTTCTTCAGACCTACGTGGGTGAACGGGCAGGTGATGTCAGCGAACACTTCGATGGTAGGCATCCGTTGATTCTCGGCTGATCTCACAACAGTGTCGAGGGACCAAAGCCCCGGAGCGTTCGTTGACGATTGGCTGCGGCCAAAATAGCCTTGCCGTCACCATGGCCCCAGAGGACAATCTCGTACACATTGTCGATCTCGAGATCGCCGGGTGGGAATCTGCCCTGATCGAAGCATGTGAAACGCTCGGATTCGTCAGGCTGGTCAACCATGGTGTCGACGCACGTGCAGCCGCTCGGCTCCGAGCGTCGATGGTCGACCTGTTTGCGCTCGACGACAACACCAAGCATGACCTCGCGATAGAACGCGGCAACTACCGTGGCTTCATCCCCCTGGGTTTCTTCACCCCGAATCGTGCGGAGGTCAACGGCCGCGACGGGGACTTCTACGAGGGGTACAAGGTGCACTGGGAATGTCCTGCCGATCACCCCGTTCGTCACGAGTGCGCGTTGTACGGGCCGAACCGATGGCCCGATGACGTGCCGTTATTACCGGACGCTGTGTCGGGATATGTGGCGGCCTGTGACCAGCTCACGCAAAGGCTCCTTCCGGTCTTCGCTCGATATCTGGAGCTCGAGGCCGACGTGTTCGCGTCCTGGTTCAGCGAACCGCTGAGCAACATGACGCTGCTGCACTATCCGGCATTCGAGCATGAGCGTCGCGGAATCCATGCACACAAGGACACGAATGTGATCACGTTCTTGTGGTCGAACGTCGCCGGAGGGCTCGAGCTTTGTGATCGCAGCGGCACGTGGATTGATGTCGACCATGTCGATGGCGCAATCGTCATGAACATCGGCGAGATGCTCGAGTTGTGGTCGGGAGGACGTCTGATCGCAACACCGCACCGAGCGGCCAACAATGGATCGAATGCTCGATACAGCTTTCCGTATTTCGTTGTTCCTCGTCATGACGTGGTGGTCGAGCCCGTGATGACGAGAGTTGCTGGCTTTGCCCGGAGGTCGATGCCGGTCGGCGAGTTGTCAGCTGAGGTGTGGCGGACGAATTGGCCTGACGAAACCCCGTCTTCGGACGACTACGACCTGGGCAGCCTCCGCTGAAGTCTCGGCCTTGGGCTCGATCGGTCAGTTCGACGGTGAATCCCAGAGTGTCGGAGCGTACGTGACGGGCTTTGGCTCGGGTTCTCCCTGCGGCCGTGGACCGCAGAGCCGGTCGACCAGACCCGCCCAATCGAACTCCTCGGTGACCTGCGAGGCCTGTAGCTCGACAAGTCGGGTCGGGTCGACGTGTCTCGGGATGATCATGTCGAGGATCTTCTCGATGTCATTTCGAAAGCGATCGTTCGTGCTGCGCACACCGTCAGCCTTCAACGGGATATCCGGTCGTAGGCGCACGAAGAGGTCGTACGTCTGGGACCAGCGGGCCACGAGGGGTTTGACATCGAACGGGTCCTCACCGCCGGTGACTCGGAGGAAGTACGCGAAGTTGTCGATGACGGCTCGGTCGGTCACGAGCACATCGGCGCGAGCTCGGAGCTCGAGTTCCTGTTGGATCTGGGCCATGATTGCCCAGAGCTGAGCCTCGGGTGTCGCTCCTTCGTTCAGCCCGAGCGGACTGAATCGAACAACCTCTCTTCCGACCTCGACACTGCGACCACTCCGTCCGACCGCGCCAGCAAAGGAATGGACCGCGTTGGTCTTGCGTACCGAATGTGAGCCGATGAATGCGATCTTGTGATGTGGCATCTGAGGTTGAACTTACGCCGACCTCCGGCCGTCCGAGAGGTTCTGCGCTGGAGTCTTCGCCAACCTACTCACGTCGGTCAAGGGGGGAGGCGACAGCAGCATGGTCGCTCACAGGACCTTCGT
>CAJQNJ010000085.1 GCA_905479685.1 uncultured Acidimicrobiales bacterium | reverse complement strand
AGACAGGCCAACTGGAAGATGTACGTCGTGATGGCCTTGCTGGCCGGGGCAAAGGTTCCCGATCTTGCTTCGGTGCTCGCATCACTCGAACAGAAGGGAATCACATGACCACTACCGAACATTCCGCAGAGAGCATCGTCGATGGCAGCGAGGTCGATCACCTCAGTGAGCGGGTCGCCGAGCTGAGCGAGTTCTATTTGGACCTTGCCAGCGAAATCCTACGCGAGGCGATTCGTATCCCTGCCGACTACGTCGACCGTGCAGATGACGATGGTGGAGATCCGCGGTGTGGTCTCAGCAATCATGAACGTCAACGGTTGGAGTTTCTGAAACAGGCGATCGTCGATATCGGCGCGGTCCGGTACGCGGAAGACGTCTCGTTTGATGAGTACGGCAATCTGGTCTGGTTCGTCACCGATCCTGAAGACGGAATACACCCAGATGACAAGAAGGTCGTGTATTTCGACGGCCATACCGACACCGTGCAGGCGCTGCGCTCGACGTGGCGCGAGAAGCTCGGCGGGATCGACGCCTATGACGGCCTTGTCGACATCGACGCCGTGGACCGCGAGTACTTGCGGAGCGAGTTGGGTCATGTTCCCCCCGACGACGAATGGGATCACCTCATCTTCGGGAGAGGGGCCGCCGACCAATTGGCTGGCGTGGTCTCGCAGATCGTCGCCACCAAGATCGCGCTCGAACTCGCTCCCGAGGGAGCGCTGCGTGGTGTGATCATCCGGGCCTACGGCACGGTGTGCGAAGAAGACAACGATGGCGGCGGTCCGATGTATCTGGTGAAGGAAGTCCTTCCCGGTGCCACCCCTCACCTGATCCCAGACGTCGTGATTCTGACCGAGGGAACCGGCGATGCATACAAGGGTGCGTTGGGGATCTATCGCGGGCAACGGGGTCGGATGCAGATCGAAGTCACCGTCACCGGCCGCTCGTGCCACGGATCGATGCCCTGGGAGGGTCTGAACCCACTCGAACACGGCGGCGCGATCATCGCCGAGGCTGCACGACGTTACGACGAACGCGTCGGGTTCCTCGACGACCCCTTCCTCGGTCACGGCACACGAACCGCATCGTGGTCACATCTCGACACCCCGAGCGACTGTGCGGTACCGGACCGGTTCACGTTCCGTTTCGATCGCCGGTTGACGGTTGGTGAGATGCCAGACGCGGCGCTCGCAGACATCGATTCGTTCGACGCAGTCAAGGCGGCGCGTACGGCAGGTCTCACGGTCGACATCGAGGTCCCGGTCTACGACGAGGTGACCTGGAATGGCTACACGTTGGGCAACGATCAGGTCTACATGGGCTGGACCACACCGGCCGACCATCCAGCGATTCAAACCGCGTCGGCGGTGTACGAGTCTGTGGTGGCACCCAACGTCACGGAAACCTCCAGCGACGACGGAGGCCTCAGGAAGGCCACCCGCGTGGACCGATGGATTTTCTCGACCGACGGCGTCGGCTTCCCGATCCCCGAGGACGACAGCTCGATCGACGTGCCCACGACAAAGGAGTGGGTCTCAGAAGTGGGTTTCAAACACCCTGCGATGTTCGGGTTCGGGGCTGGGATCGAACAGAACACCCACAAGATCGGCGAATGCGTCGACACCCGCGAACTTCGCCTTGCGATCGCCTTCCTGGCGCGCTTCCCCTCCGCCTACGCCCACCCGATCGCCGAGGAACTCTGATTTCCAGACAACTCGACCAGGACGTCGAAGTGCTGCAGGATCACAGACTGGACGCCGCGCAATCGAGCACGTGACGATCCACTACCGAAGGAGCAGCCGTGGGTCGCAGGAACACATTTCGACGGCCGGACGAGACGCTTGGATCGTTCGCCGATCGTGGTGATGTCGGCTTCAACGAGGAGATGGCTCGCCAACTTCGCCAGGCCGCCGATCTGCTCGAAGCGCAACACGCCAATCGGAATCGGGTGCGGGCCTATCGGCGAGCAGCTGAGTCGCTGCTTCGGCTCGAGGAGCCAGCATCCTCCATCTACTGGCGAGAGGGCCTGAAGGGTCTGGTTGCGCTCCCAGCCATCGGTCGTACGTTCGCGCTGGCCATCGTCGATGTAGTCGAGGTGGGAAGGTGGCGATGGCTCGACCGGTTGGAGGGCGAAGTAGATCCGGAGCGTCTCTTGGCCACCGTTGCGGGAATCGGGCCAGGACTCGCGCGGCGAATACACGATGAACTCAGTGTCGAGACGCTGGAGGATCTGGAGCTGGCAGCGACGGACGGCCGCCTTGCAACGGTCGACGGCTTTGGAGCGAAACGCCTGCAGTCGGTACGAGACAGCCTTGCGGGGCGGTTGGGGTTTCGCGGACATCGGTGGCATGACCATGCCCGCGAGGGAACTCCCGTTCCAATAGAAGACCTTCTCGACATCGATCTCGAGTACAGACGGGCGGCCGAAGCCGGCCAACTGCCGACCATCGTTCCTCGGCGCTTCAATCCAGACGGGAGCGTCGAGATCCCGGTGCTTCACACAACACGAAACGGTCAACACTTCACCGCCCTCTACTCGAACACACCAATGGCCAATGAGTTGCAACGTACTGACGACTGGGTGGTCATCTACGCCGATGCACCCGACCAAGGCCAATGGACAGTCATCACCGCGACACGAGGCGAGGAGGCCGATCAGCGGGTCGTGCGTGGGTGGGCGGATCCACCTGGGAGATGACCAGGGCGGGTGGTGTCTGTTCTGTGGCGCGCTTGCCTTCGGCGTATGCGAACAATGATCAACCACGCTCGATGTCGATCACCTGACCGGAGCGAATCGACTCGTCGGCGGCCAACACGATCCGAAGGCTCTCGACGACGTCGGCCAGATGGTCGTCAACGGCGACGTTGCCGCGAATGGCTTCCAGGAACCACTCCTGCTCGCGTCGGCACAACTGATCATGATCGGGCTCGTCAAGTGTCTGCACGAGGTCGTCGGTTCGTGCAAACAACCCATCCGAATCGAGGTCTGCGTGATGGTGACGGATTCGATTCGTGGCCGTGTGGATGTGTATGTCGGATGAATCGGCACCACCGGTTTCCAGACCTGACTCGATGGAAATCGCACCCTTCGGACCAATCACATCCTTGATGAAGAACGCGGTTTCGCTCATCATCGGCCCCCAGCCGGCCTCGTACCAGCCGATGGAGCCGTCTTCGAACTCGACCTGGAGCTGACCGTAGTTGTACATGCCGGGCTTCAGATCATCGCTCAGCCGTGCGCCGATGGCATGAACTCGCACCGCTCGAGCGCCTGTCATTTGGGTCATGACGTCCACGTAGTGAACGCCACAATCCACGAGCGGCGAGGTGCTGTCCATGATCGCTCGGTGCGTCGCCCACTCGGGCCCGTGACTCTGCTGATTGAGATTCATCCGCATCACGAGCGGTTTGCCCAGACCGCGGGCGAGCTCGATGAACGACGTCCAGGACGGATGGTGGCGCAGGATGTACCCCACCACGAGCGCCCGCGATTGTCTGGTGGCCAGCTCGACGAGTTCGACCGCCTCGGCAAGATTGTCAGCAATCGGCTTTTCGACGAAGACATGACATCGAGCCTCGAGGGCCAACGTCGCGAAGGGCACGTGGGTCTCGGCGAACGAGGTGATGGCGACAGCATCGGGCTGTGTGATCGTGAGCGCCTCTGCGAAGTCCCGGTAGTGGGGAACGCCGCCGAGCTCTTCCGCGAGGCGGGCTCCCGAGTCACCTCGAGTGACGACGCCGCACAACTCGAACCCATCGATGGCATGGAACGCGCGGCCATGCGACCCTCCCATGTGGCCGGCGCCGACGAGTAGAACACGGATGGGAGAGGTCATGGTTGGCCTTTCAATCGATCAGACATGCTGCCAGTCGGGCTTGTGGGCGTAGGCCTCGCGGTAGTACGCGTCAAGGGTGAGCTGTGATGCAGCGGCTTCGTCGAGCACGATCGTGGTGTGTGGGTGGAGCTGCAGCGCTGATGCCGGGACCATTGCGGTGAGCGGTCCCTCGACAGCACTCGCGATCGGAGCTGCCTTCGACTCACCAGTCGCAATGAGCATCACATGCCGGCTCGCGAGAATCGTGCCGATGCCTTGAGTGAGCACATGCCTCGGGACTGCGTCAGCGTCATCGTCGAAGAAGCGGGCGTTGTCTGCTCGGGTGGTGTCGGTGAGCGTCTTGATGCGGGTTCGTGATCCGAGTGACGATGTGGGCTCGTTGAACCCGATGTGTCCGTCACCCCCGATGCCCAGAAGCTGGAGATCGATACCGCCCGCGTCGGTGATGAGCCTCTCGTACGCTTCGGTGGCGCCCTGGAGATCTGCGCTGGTCCCGTCAGGTCCAAACAGTGCCTCGGGTGAAAGATCGATGTGATTTGTGAACTCGCGTTGTATGAAACTTCGGTACGCCTCGGGATGTCCGGGCGCGAGGCCGACGTATTCGTCCAGCAGGAACGCTCTGGCATCTGCGAAGCTGATCAGGCCACGCTCGTGTCGATCGATGAGGTGTCGGTACACGGGCAGCGGTGAGCTACCTGTCGAAAGGCCAAGGACTGGTTGGGTTGCGCTCGTGAGGAGACGTTGGATTGCATCTGCGACGATGCTGCCAGCATCCTGGGGTGATTCGGAGATGATGATTTCCATGGCTCAGGTGACCTCAATCAGGTGGAGTGGAAGCACGATGTCAGCTGTCGATCCTGGGACGAGATCGCTTGCACGAATGACGCTCATGGTTGACCACCCAGCCGTGCGAGGACGGCAGCCCCAAGTGCACCGACGGCACCTGCTGGCTTGAGGCTCAGACGCTCGGTGAGTCGTAACGATCGGACGAAGTCGGACTGGTTCTCGAGCCGACGCACACCATTCTCGATTTCGTCCAGCAGGCGTGTGCCGGCTTCTGCCACTCCCCCGCCGATGACGATCCTGTCGACGTCGTAGGTGACCGCCAACAAATAGATGGCCCTCGCCAAATGATCGGCGATTCGGTCCAGCGTTTCGATTGCCTCGTCATCGCCAGCGATCGCGGCAGCGATGAGGCTCTCGATCGGTGGGGTCGGACCAGTCGATGGCCACTGTCTGGCTATCGCTGAGCCAGAGGCGCAGACCTCGAGACACCCGCGGAGGCCGCACTCGCAAAGGGGTCCATCGGAGCTGAGTGGGAAGTGGCCAATTTCGCCCGCAACGCCTCGCCCGCCGCGATGGAGACGACCATTCAGGATCACACCAGCGGCGATTCCCGTGCCAATGCTGAGGTAGGCAAGGTCGCACAGGGTGTACTCGCCACTCAGAACGTGGTGTGCGCCGAGCGCAGCGAGATTGACGTCGTTCTCGATCCGACAGGGAACGTCAAATTCCACCTTCACTCGATTCACGATCTCGAGTGGCTCGTCAGCGATCCCGAGATTCACCGCGTGTCGAACGATCCCGGCGGAAGGATCCACCAGTCCAGGTATGCCGATTCCGACGCTGGCGAGCGGCGTTCCATCGAGCTTGTCGTGCAGGGCCGCGATTGTCTCGAGAATCGAGTCCGCCACTGTCTCGACTGACCCGCTGACTGTGGGCACGTGCAGGTCGGCGAGCTCGACGAGTTGGTTGTCGAACGCAACTGCGTTCGTGTTCGTTCCACCGACATCGAGGCCGATGATCGCTTCTGACGTGTTCGGATTTGCCATGGTCATGCGACCCCAAGCTCTTGGCTCAGCACCAAACTCGCAGCGCCGAGCAGCACCACGTCATCATCGAGAGACGTGAAGCGGACGGTGACCGACTCGGCGACGCTCTCGAGGCAGCGGGAGCGAAGGCTTTTGCTCGCGTTGGCGCAGAAGTCGTCGCCGAGTAGTCGACGAGGGCCTGCGATCACGATGAGGTCGAGATCGAGAATCGCAACGATCGCAGCTAGGGCGACGCCGAGTCGTTCTGCGGCATCGATGCGAACCTCAGCCGCACTCGCACCCGACTCGGCGAGCGCATTCTCGAGCGACGGCACGGCTACAAAGGTCTCGAGGCATCCGCGGTGACCGCATCGACAACGGGGTCCGTCATCTGCCACAACGAGGTGCCCGATCTCCCCAGCGCTGGCATGTTCGCCTCCATATGGTTGCCCGTTCAGGACAAAGCCAGCACCCACACCTGACCCAATCTTGACAACAGCAAGGTTGCGGCAGTGATGACCGCCGCGGCTGTATTCGGCGATCGCCGCGGCATTCGCGTCGTTGCTCACATACGTTGGATGTCCGGTGAGGTCCTCGACGTGGATGCCGAGCCCGACATCGTGCCACCCGAAGTTGCTCGCCTCGACAACCGATCCGCTTGCGGTCACGACTCCCGGTGTTCCGATACCAATTCCAAGGATCGGGGCTGTCGCCTTCGCGATCGCCAGTTCGATGACCTTGTCGACCAGGCTGAGCGTTTCGGAGTTGGCCGATCCGGGATTCTCCACGTTCACGCTGGCGACAACACTCCCGCCGAGGTCAACAACGGCGGCTCGAAATGTCGTTGGGTCGCTGAGATCGACAGAGATCACGTTTCTGGATTCGGGGCGTACTGACAACATTTTGGGTGGCTTGCCGACCTGGGAGCCTTGCCGACGAGTTCCGACTTCGAGAATCAGTCCGCGCGCTTCGAGCTCTCCAACAATGGCTCCGACAGTGGCGGCGGTGAGACCGGTGCTACGAGCCAGATCGGCTCTGCTGTGCTCGGACCCGTCGAACAGGTGCTGCAGCACGAGTCGTCGATTTGTCACGCGAGTATCTTCACGAGCCGCCTTTGACGAGACTCGAAGTCCGGTTGCGCTGAGTGATTCCCCATTCACAAGTATGTATCTTCATTGAAGATATTAACTACGTCAAGCGTGCAATCTGGAAAGCGCCAGAACGGTCGGACCAATCGACATCCTGGTGAACAACGCT
>CAJQNJ010000084.1 GCA_905479685.1 uncultured Acidimicrobiales bacterium | reverse complement strand
TGCCACTCTGACTCATGCACCGATTCCGCAACATCTTGTTCAGTCCACTCGCTGACAGAGACAATCCCGCTGCGGCTCGACGCATCTCAGACCTCGCTACCCGCAACGGCGCCGCTCTGACTTTTTACGGCGCCATCCCCGAACCGTCGAGACTCCAGCGCGCCCTGCATCGCTCCGAGTACCTCGACACGATCCAAGCAGCCGAACGCCACGCCATGTCGGCGAAACTCAGTCGCTGCATTCCCGATGATCCGGCCTTCGAAGTCGAGATCATCACCGCAATCGGTAGTCCGTCGCTGAGCATCATCGAACAGGTCCTGCGGGCGGATCACGACCTGGTGGTGGTCACCACCGACGAAGACCACGAAGACCAGGCAACGATCAACCGCCTCCTTCGCAAGTGCCCCTGCCCCGTGTGGGTGATCCGCCCTACACGAGCACGAATTCAACGCGTCCTGGCAGCTGTCAATCCCGATCCTTCCGAAGCAGAACTCAACCGCACCATCGTCGGGCTTGCCGCCACAATGACTCAGCGCTACGGCGGAGAACTTCACCTCGCAGGCGCTTGGGAGCTCTATGGCGAAGCAACGATGCGCCATTCAGCGTTCGTGCACACACCCGCCGCAGAACTCGACACGCTTCTCCACGATGAGGAAGCCAGCCACCGAGCCGCCCTCGACGACCTGCTCACAGCCGCTCAGCTTGCCGATGAGCCCTGGCAGATTCATCTGCACAAAGGTCCCGCCACGCAAGTGGTGCCAACGGTCGTGGCCCGCCACCGCATCAACCTCCTGGTCATGGGCACGGTCGCCCGCACAGGCGTCAACGGCCTACTGATCGGCAACACTGCCGAGTCGGTCCTCGACAACGTGCGTTGCTCGGTCATTGCCGTCAAACCACCCGGGTTCGTCACACCGGTCCAGATCACAGCCGGGTGAGAAACTCAGCGAAGGGATCTGCCTAGTTCGAGACTCCCCGTTCGAGATACTGCTGGAGGTGACTACTGAGTTCTTCAGAATCGCGTTCTGCTCCGTTGATGAAGCTCGAGCGCCGGCGACGGAGGACATTGAGGCCGGTCACATACAACCCAGGTGCGCCCACGACGCCGCCGTCGTGACGGAGGCGTCCCTTGCGATCGAGCACCGGAACATCGAGCCAGGAGTAGTCGGGGCGGTAGCCGGTGGCCCAGATGATGGTGCCGATGTCGTCCTCGGCAAAGCTGAGTTCCAGACGCGCTGGCGACGGAACCCTGGTTGCATCGAACCGCGTCGACGGACCGAGATCAGCGACGCCGGCGCCTTCAGCCCAGTCATCAAACCTCTGCAACAAGCGGTTCATCTTCAGGTCCGCCATCATGCAGACGTTCGCGAGCGAACCAGAGAACTGGGCGACGCCATCGCTGATGCGTCCGAGCCGACCCACGATTTCGACCCCGCGATCCGTGAGCGCGTTGAGGTCGATGGAACGGTGGTCGGGCGTTCCGATGAGTTGTGGGGACGGCAGATGGCGAGCGCGCACGACGTCGTCGACCTCATCGTGACGTTCGTCGAGGACGCCAGCCTTGTCCATCCACCAGAAGACGTCGCGCTCTCGATAGCACCTCGGCATTCGCACGTGTTCGCCCACAGAGATCGTGACCGCTCGGCCCGACCGACTGATCTCATCCGCGAGCTGGACACCTGTCGCCGACGCTCCGACCACGAGGACTGGGCGGTCATCGAGGTCGTTCGGGGATCGATACGCCATCGCAGTGACCTGGGTGACAGAGGCCGGCGTCTCGGACGCAATGGCCGGCACATTGGCGATGTTCGCCGCTCCACTAGCGATGACCACGCTGTCGCATACCCAGATCCCACGATCTGTCTCGACGACGTACCCGCCATTGGCTGCTGAGACTCGCGTGACCGTCGTGAGGGAGTTGACCGGTGCCGAGATCGTTGCGGCATAGGTCGTGATGAAATCAGCAACCTCCGGCATGGACATGTAGCCGTTCGGGTCATCGCCGCTATAGCCCGAACCCGGGAGTTGGCTCTGCCAGTTCGGTGTCAGCAGGCAGAGCGAATCCCAGCGCTCCGTGCGCCATGAGTTGGCCACCTCACCACGTTCGAGCACCACGTGACTGATCGAACGCTCGCTCAGGCGGTGACTCATGGCGAGGCCGGCATGCCCGGCCCCGATGATGACGACCGGAATGCGGGTCGCCGATGCTGTCACCGGGTTGTCAGCTGACTTCGACGGCAACGCGGGTCGGGTTCGTGACCATGTCGTACACGGCCGATCGTTTCTGAGACTGCGCCACGATCGCCTGAATGTCCTCACGGGATGCATCCGCGTCGATGTCGAACTGCACGGTGACGTCGTTGAACCCGTTACGAATGTCGGGATCGGCGCCCAAGATGCCGAGCACATTCATCTTGCCTTCCACCGTTGCCGTGACCGACCGAAGCTGGATCTGACGATGCTGAGCGACCGACGCCACGCCTGCCGTGAGGCAACTCGCAAGCGCCGCCAACAGAATTTCAGGTGGTGTCGCACCACGGTCTTCAGACGCGAAGCACTCGGGATGGTCGGCGTCGAACGAGTAGGGCGTCTTGTGGTGGTGTTCCTGGCCGAGGCCCGAGAATCCGTCAACGGTCGTCTGACTGAAGGTGCCTCCGACCCACGAGCAGTTGGCTCTCCACGTGAACTCTGCAGCTTCTGGGGCATCGGACAATGCCTCCCGTGCGCCCAGCAACGCTTCGGTGTTCACTCCGTTGTTGACGGGCGTGTCGATATCAGTCATGTGACTGGCTCCTTGGTTGGTTGGTGAGATGGTTGTGGTCGATGGGTTGCGGTTGGTCGAGGCTGACTACGACCACCGCACGCGGAACTTGCCATGCCACAGGTTCATGAGATCGGTATTACCAGTCATCGTGATGCTGGCATCGGGTGCCCGGTTCCAAAGAAGGAGGTAGAGCTGTGCCGCGGTGCCGGTGAGCGTGAGGTCGGCGTCGCTACCGGCGCGAGATGTTTCGGTGCGCTCCGGCCCGATCGTGACGTACCAGTGGTCATCGGTGTCCGAGGTGTGGATGTGGACCAATTGCTCGGCGGCGATGTCGAGCGTTCGGCGACGCGGGGCGAAGCCGCACAACATCTCATTGAGCATGTCAGACGCGAATTTGGGCTCGAACTGCGATGCGACACCTCGAGCGTGCTGGGCGTCGAACCGATGGATCGCTGTCTCGCTGGCCTGTCGACGGGCCCACATGGCCAGTGGTGACGGCGCAGGAAGGAACGTGAACGCATCGACATCACTGGGCGCCGCCTCGAGAACCCGGACGAGGTTCGCATTGGTCTCGCGATACCAGGACACGAGGTCGAGATCAGCAGGCCAGGCTCCACCCAGATCGGGCCAATACTCCGCGAGATCCTGTAGTTCCACGCCGTAGTCCGGTTCTTCGTGCGGGAAGGCGACATGTCCCGCTGCCCAGAGGTGGATCAAGCCGAGATGGCGTACGAGCTCGCGCATGTCCCACCCCGGACACGTCGGTACGTCCACGCGCAACTCGCCGTGTTCAGCCACGGATGCAAACAACTCGCCCTCCGTGGCGACGAATCCGATGTAGTCCGATACCTCCATGCGTCCCCACCCTCTCGTGGACCTAAGGGAGGTGGCCCACGTCTTCTACTGCAAACTGCAGTGCACCTTATACTGCACTTTGCAGTAGAGTCAAGACTATGGCTCCACGTCTCACAACTTCGTCCTATGCGATCTTGGCACTACTGGCGATACAACCGTGGACGGCATATGAGCTCACCCAGCAAGCGACACGCAGCCTCCGTTTCGCTTGGCCGAAATCCGAACGGCTCCTCTATTCCGAACCAAAAAAACTCGTCGACCACGGTCTGGCGACCACGCATGACAAGCCCATCGGCAAACGCACTCGCGCCGTCTACACGATCACCGGCGAAGGACGAGCGGCGCTACAAGCGTGGATGACCACGTCACCCGAACCCCCGGCGCTGGAAGCCGAGGCCTTGCTCCGGCTGCTCTTCGCGGAGAACGGCAGCACCGACGACCTCATCTCTGCACTCGACACGATGGCCCGAGACGCTGCCGAGATGTACGAACAGGTCGCGACGATCAACAGCGGCTACCTCGACGGTCGCCACCCCTTCCCCGAGCGGACGCACCTTTCGGCATTGTTTGCCACCTTCCAACTCGAGCTGTTCGATCTCATGATGAAGTGGGTGGAGTACGCCAAGGCCGAGATCGCCACATGGCCAGACACGGAAGGTCTAGGAATGACCGACCGGACCGAGGCCATTCTCAACAGCATCAAGGAACGTCAGTCGGTCCTCGGGCCACACGAGACGCCGTGATCCCACCATCGGACCAGGCCCACTGGAGCGGGAAGTCAACTCGATCGCGTTCGCGGTCGAGTCAGTCCAGCTGTCGTCCGGGCGACGCTCGTCGACGTTTCAGGCGTCTGTGATGCCCGCGCGAATAGCCGAGACAACGTCGTCGGGCACATCGCTCATCCCATGTGCTGCTGCAGCGTGCTCAGCCGCAGCGGCCATCACCTCGTCCTCTGTCTCACCTGTCACGACACCCTCGCAGCCAGCAACAACATCGCCACACGCAAACTTTTTCATGGTCAGACCCCTTCTTCAGTCACGAAAGTTTTCCTGATTCGCCAGACAGCGAGCAAACGCTTTCATGGAGCGATCGATGAACCAGGACAAAGGGCCCTTCTTCCAGTTCAAGGTGGGTCGTAGATTACTCTGGAGGAGATCGATATGGACTACCCAGCGCGCATCGACATCCAAACACCCGAAGAGCTCGACAGGTGGCGGGTCCTCGCACAGTGGATCATGGCGATCCCACACTTGATCATCGCTGGAGCGATGGAATACCTCGCGGGCGCGGTGGCAATGATTTCGTGGTTTGTGATCCTGTTCACCGGAGCACTGCCTTCTGCACTCGCAAACTTGCAGATCATGATTCTTCGGTACACAACTCGCGTCGAGGCCTACGCTGGATTCCTCTACGATGCCTACCCCCCGTACGACTTCTCGATGTCTGACACCGAACCCGGAGGTAGCCCCGTCGAACTCACGGTCGAGCCAGCGCTCGTTGGTCGTGATCGTCTGACCGTTGGTCTGCGTTTCATTTGGGCGATCCCAGCGATTCTCTACGCAGTTCTCATCGGGATAGTCGGCATCCTCTGCTGGTTCCTCGCCTTCTTCGCTGTGCTCTTCACGGGTCGTTGGCCCGACGGACTTCGATCCTGGGTCATGAAGATGCTCCGGGTCTCGATTCGCACCAACGCCTACGTCATGTTGCTCACCGACGAGTACCCACCCTTCGCGACCGACTGACGGGCGCTCTTCTCCGACTATTCCCGCCAGTACTCGGGCCTCATGAACGAGTCAGCGGCAGCTACCCTTCCACGTACGTGGCCGATGACGCCGGGCTTGAGTTCTTGGACCATCCAGGCCTGCTCATCACCCTCGGCAAGGGGATACGGCGGCTCGAAGCCAAATGCTTCGGCAGGCGCTCGGAAGCCGTGGCGTGGGTAGTACTCGGGAATGCCGAGGACAAAAACGAGGTCGACACCACGCTCCCGCGACTCAGCGAGCGCCTCGATGACCAAGGCGGCACCAACACCGGTGCGCTGCCGTTCAGGTACGACGGCAAGCGGACCAAGAATCATCACCTCGAGATCGGCATGTCCAAGGAGTGTCGCATTCGTGAGAAGGATGTGGCCCGCTGCAGTGTCGTGCTGATAGGCGAGGAGCGAGATCACCGGCATCGCCGTCGGGTCGGAAAGCAGTTGCCGGACGAGTTCTGCTTCCTCTTTGGATCCGAAGGCCCTCCGCTCCACTTCGAGGGCGTCAGGCAGGTTCAATTCTGTCGTCGCGGTGATATGTACCTTTGGAGCCCTTCCAGGGCCCGAGCTGAGGTCGGCGTCGATCGATGGGTCCGTCACGCTCAGCACTCTACGAGACATCAACCTCGGCTTGCCGAGTACATCGACACCGCACATGTCGAACTCAGCTTCGAACAGGAGGCTCGACTCGCACCACATGTCTGGACGATCAGCGACGTCCGAGCCCTACTCCCAGAGCGAAGACAGCAAGATGTCGACCTCTTCGGTGACGCCAACCGAGGACAACTCGATCGTCTGGTCGTCGGGCGCATGGTCTGCCGATCTGACCTCGTCGAAGTAGTCGCGCACCGGTTCGATGAAGCGGCTCATCTGCGCGTAGAGGTGCCGATCGTCCGCGCCGAATCGATTCGCGTGAAATCGCAGTGGTACGTGAACGGACAACTCGTCCTTGGCTCTGGTCAGAGCGACGTACAACAGGCGTAGCTCTTCGGCCAGGCCCTCGGAATCACCAATGGCCATGTCCGAGGGAATGTTTCCATCGGCGGCGTGAAGAACGTGTACCGCCCGCCACTCCCCTCCTTTTGCAGAGTGGATCGTGCTGATGGTGAGCCAGTCGTCGTCGAGGTGCGGCGGACCGGCACGATCTCCAGTTTTCGCAGGTGGGTCGAGTGTGAGCTCGGTGAGAAACCGCGACCGTGAACTGTAGGAGCGGGCTGTAGCCGCAAGCTGGTCGATGTCGGCCAAGCGGGCGTCCGCGTTGTCATAGCGGTTACGAAACACGAGCTCGCAGAAGTTGGTGAGTCGATTCACCTCTTCTGCCGGTGACAGCATTCGATCGCCACAATCAGACAACGCAGACCGAAGTTCCGCCGCCTGCTCAGTTGCGGCAGGAGGGAAACGCCCCTGACCTTCGACAAAACGTCGGAGCGGATCGTCGTGTGGATCCGGCGCATCGCGGCCCAAGTCGAGTTCTCCCGAGAGCCGGCGAATCGTCGATGGCCCGACGCCATCGATCGACCGCAACACGCGATGCCAGGCCAGCTCGTCGCTCGGATTGTCGAGGATGCGAAGCAGTGACAGAAGGTCCTTCACATGCGCAGCCTCGAGATACTTGAGGCCGCCGTACTTCACGAACGGAACATCGCGCCTGGTGAGCTCGAGTTCGAGGTGATCGGAGTGGTGGCCCGAACGCACAAGAACCACCTGGTCACGAAGGTCCATGCCCCGTTCACGTGCGTCGAGTACCGCGTCGGCGACGGCTCGGCTCTGGGCCCCTTCGTCGTGATGTGTGACCAGGGCGGGCTGACGCCCGTCGGTTCGATCAGACCACAGCTCCTTCCCGAAGTGCTGTTGCCCGACCGGGGTCTGGCTGAGGACCGCGTTGGCCGCGTCGAGAATCGGACTCGTGGAGCGATAGTTCTGGTCGAGTGTCACTGTTGTGGCGCCGGGGAAATGATCTGAGAAATCCCACATGTTCTGCACGGTGGCCGACCGGAATCCGTAAATCGCCTGGGCATCGTCACCAACGGCGCACACGTCGGTTGGTCTTTCGTCACCGGTGCGACACATGCCGCGGATGATGTCGCACTGGATCGGGTTCGTGTCCTGGAACTCGTCGATGAGGATGTGATCGAACAAGTTGCCGATGATGTCGCCCGTAGGTCCGACGGTGATGCCTCGCCAGAACAAGAGTAGATCGTCGTAGTCGAGCACCTGATGGCGGCGTTTTCGCGCGGTGTAGTCCGTGAAGATGGTCTTGAGAGCCTCGATATGATCTGCGTACCATGGATAGGACGTGTCTAGTACGTCGCCCAGCTTCGCCTGCCCGTTGACCGTCCGACTGTAGATACTGGCAATGGTCTCCTTGCGCGGGAAGCGCTTCGAGCGTTCGCCAAAACCTGCCTCGGTACGGACGAGTCCCATCAGGTCGGTGCTGTCGCCTTGGTCGAGCACCGTGAAACCTTCGGGAAGACCAGCCGATGACCCGAAGTTCCGAAGCAACCGATTCGCGGTCGAGTGGAACGTGCCGCCCCACACGTGGGAGGCCGAGCGCTCATCGCTGGCGGCAGCAACGCGACCCAGCATTTCCGATGCCGCTCGGCGCGTGAACGTGAGCAACAGCACGCGGTTGGGATCTGCTCCCTCATCGAGGATTCGAACGACACGCGTCACAAGTGTCTTGGTTTTTCCGGTACCTGCCCCGGCGACGATCAGCAGAGGCGAGCCGACATGGTGGACCGCAGCGAACTGTTGGGTGTTGAGATCGCTGGACGCTCGGGCGTCGTCGGTCGGGCCTGAAGCTGGCTGAGCAACATCGTGAGTTGTAGCGAACATGTGTTCGTTAGTATAGGTGGAACATGCCGCCGCTAGCGTGCCACGGTGCTTCCTGTTTCGGTCCAGCTTCGGCGACTCCCCCGGCTCTTGTTCGGGCTCGTTCTATTTGGCATGGGTCTCGGGCTGGTCATCGTGGGGGCAAACGGTCTGCCTGGGTGGGACGTATTTCACCAGGGCTTGTCAGAACGCACACCTCTGTCGATCGGATCAGCGGTCATCGCTGTTGGCGCGATACTTCTCGTGGCGATGTGGATCCTCAGGGAGCCCATAGGCGTCGGAACGATCGCAAATGTGGTGGTGATCGGCTTGGTGTTGGACGCAACCGTCTGGTTGATCGACGAACCTGACAGCTGGTGGCTGAGTGCCATGCTGACCCTCACCGGACCGTTGGTTGTCGCTCTCGGATCTGGCTTCTATCTCGGTGTACGGATGGGTTCTGGACCTCGGGACGGAATGATGACCGCGATGAACAAGCGAGGCGTCACGATGTGGAAGGCGCGCTTTGGAATCGAGGCGACAGTGATGGTCGTGG
>CAJQNJ010000083.1 GCA_905479685.1 uncultured Acidimicrobiales bacterium | reverse complement strand
CTGTTGCATGAGATACGTGTACTCGAGGGCGGTGCGCTTGGCTGCTTCGGTTTGGTTTGCAGCCGCAGAGTGCCCGCCATCGATGTTCTCGTAATACAGGAATGGCAACTGCGCCTCTTCGAACTTCTTGGCCAGCTTCCGCGCATGGCCGGGATGTACCCGGTCGTCTTTCGTGGAGGTGACGAACAGCGGGGTTGGATAGGGCTTGGCTGGATCGAAGTTCTGATACGGCGAGATCTGTTCGAGGAACGCTCTCTCATCGGGGTCATCGGGCGATCCGTATTCGTCGACCCACGACGCGCCGGCGAGCAATAGGTGATATCGCAGCATGTCGAGCAATGGGACCTGTACCACGACGGCTCCCCAGAGGTCGGGCCGCTGGTTCAGCATCACTCCCATGAGCAGACCGCCGTTCGAGCCACCCATGATTCCGAGGTGTTCGGGTGATGTCAGCCCGGAGTTGACGACCGACTGCGCGACGGCGATGAAGTCGTCGTAGATGCGCTGGCGGTTCGTCTTGAGCCCGGCTTGGTGCCAGGCCGGTCCGAACTCGCCGCCGCCACGAATGTTGGCCAGCACGAATGCGCCGCCCTGTTCGAGCCAGTTGCGCCCGATCGTGCCGCTGTACGAGGGGCTGAGCGATACCTGGAACCCGCCGTACCCATACAACAGCGTTGGGGTCACGCCGTCGAAGGTGACGTCGGCGCGCCGAACGACGAAGTACGGAACGTTCGTGCCATCGGCCGAGGTGGCCGACAGCTGTTCGACCACGAGGCCTTCGGTGTCGAAGCGGGCCGGAAGCGTCTTCAGTACATCGATCTGACCCGTGGCGCTGTCGAGTGCGAGGAGTGAGCTCGGGGTCAGGAAGTCCTCGTAGTTGAGCAACACCGTTGCTTCCTTGTGGTCCGAGAACGCAAGGCCGACATCTCCGGTCCCTGGGAGCTCGATGGGGGTGGTCATCCAGCCTGTTGGTGTTGGCTCGAGCCGGAGTACCTTGCCGACGACGTTCTCGCTGATCGACAGAAGGGTGCCACCTGCCGCGACTGCGATGCCGCTGACGGCTTGGGTGGCCGACGGTCGGAAGACAAGCTCGACCGGGGGAAGCTCGTGTGTATCAAGGAATAGATCCACATCGAAGGCGACGAGATCGCCTGTCTTGAACTCGATGTCGGTGGGCTGCCAGTCCTGTTCGAGCGAGAAGATGAACCGATCGTGGGCGATGCCGTTGGGCGTGGACTTGGGTGGGATAGGCCACTGCACGGCACCGGCGTCGGTGAAGAGCCAGTAGGTGGATGTGAAGAACGTGTCGGCCTGCACCGCGCCGGTGAGCAGGGTTCCGTCCTCTTTCTCGATCGTGAACGGAAACACACCGACATCGGTCACGTTGCCACGGAGGAGTTCCTGAGCGTCGGTCAGTGGTGTTCCTCGGGTCCACCGTTTCACCACGAAGGGATAGCCGGACTCGGTGACCGTGGATTCGTCGTCTCCGACGGTCCAGTCGGTGCCGATCAGGACATGGTCGTCATCGATCCATGCCGCAGCCTGTTTCGCCTCGGGTGTGATGAAGCCATCCTCGACGAATTGACGGGATTCGATGTCGAACTCTCGCTGGACGATGGCGTCCTTACCCCCGTCAGAAAGCGACAGCAAGCACAGATATCGATCGCTGCGATGGGGCCGAAACACATTGGCGCCCTTGAACACCCAGTTCGCTTCCTCGGCTTCTGCGACAGCGTCAACGTCGAGGAGGACATCCCAGTCAGGATCGCTCGTTCGGTAGCTCTCCAACGTCGTGCGGCGCCACAGGCCACGAACATGCTGCTCGTCCTGCCAGAAGTTGTAGACGAGTCCATCGCGGATCGTGCCGTACGGAATGCGGTCATCGGAGGTGAGCACCTCGAGTGCAGCGGCCTCGAATCCGGCGTAGCGAGGGTCCGACTGGAGCTCGGCCAGTGTGCGTTCGTTCTGGCTGCGGACCCAGTCGAGGGCCTCGTCGCCTTCCACCTCTTCGAGCCAAAGGCGCGGATCTGGTTCGTCATTCGTCATGTTCGTGCTCGTTCCCATACTCCGTCGCCAATCCAGGTCGAACGCCGAGTCCCATCGAGGCGTCGATGACTGCTCCGTGCATCGGGGTTGAATACCCTGACGCCAAGAACACCACGATGTTCGCAATCTCCACCGGATCTATGAGTCGACCCTTCGGCATGGATTGTTCAAATGTTTGCTTCTCTCTCGAAGACAGATGGTCGAGCGAGCTCGCTTGGAACATCTTCGTGTTCGTTGCTCCGGGACAAATGGCGA
The DNA here is from genome assembly GCA_905479685.1 of uncultured Acidimicrobiales bacterium. Classification (GTDB taxonomy): domain Bacteria; phylum Actinomycetota; class Acidimicrobiia; order Acidimicrobiales; family SHLQ01; genus SHLQ01. Next base: position 2,795 of record CAJQNJ010000083.1, on the reverse strand, counting down.
AGACATCAACGAGCGAGTCCGTGAGTTCGGCAGCCAGTTGACGGCTCAGAGCAGCGACAGCTGCTTTGCTCATCCCGTCGGAGAGACGAAAACCGGGGAAGGTGCCGATGCCTCCCCCTACCGAACTGAAATTGATGATCTTCATCGGCGACGTGTGAATGTCCTGCCCCATGAGTTCGAGAAAGGTCTGGCAGACCTTCAAGGTCCCATCCGCATTGATCGTCAGCATGGCTGAGTCCTGTTCAGCCAGGTCATCGCCAAAGGACGAGACGGTGCCTGAACCAACGGCGGCCGAGTTGATCAGGATGTCGATTCGCCCCCAGTGTTTCAACACCATCGCCATGCAGCTCTCGATCGAGTTGAGGTATCGAAGGTCGAGGGGATGGGCGGACATGGTGTCGGGACGTTCTGCTACGACGGCTGCTGCATCTTCGGTCGGCTCGACACCGGTCGTATGTGTAAAGGCAACGTTTGCACCATGCGCGACCAGGGCCCTCACACACTCCCGGCCAATACCCCCCAAACCGCCTGTGACGAAGGCGACCTTTCCTTCGATGCTCGGCCGACAATCCAGAGTGTTCGGTTCGTGGTGAGTCATCTTGGGCATCGTACGTGGTCGAGAAAACGGTTCCGCGGAAGCGCTCTCTGTGCCGAGTTACATCGGGGTGAGCTCGTCACGAGAGGCGAACGGCACGTGCCACGCGATCAGTTCCAACGAGATGTCGTCATCATCGGCCTGCTCAAGGACAACCGAAGCCTGCGTCCCTCTGAGATCGGCGATGATCTCAGTCCCGGGTTCGAGCAGGCCAAAAACGTCCGACCTTCGTGCATCGACTCCTCGCGGTGCTGAAGCCGCGCGAATTCGCTCTATGAGGATGGAGACGAGGGTTTCGTTGACCACCCGAACATCGTTGCATGGCCCCTGGAAGATGCGGTTCCGCGGAACCGCTTTCTGGCACCTGACCGCTCCGGAGACTGTCACACCCCAGAGCTAGTTTTTGTTGTGTTGTCAACGGAAAACGGGGCCCAATGATGGACACAACTACCGACCTGACGCTGCTCGCCGAGATGCCGCTCGAACGGCTCGAGGAGGAGATCTCGTCGTTCGCGGGGCGGCTCGCGTCATCCACCGCGATGTGGCTTTGTTGGATCGCCGCGTACGACGCGCGGGAGGGTTGGGCCGGATGGCACGCAAAGTCGTGTGCGCACTGGCTGAACTGGCGCTGCGGCGTCGATCCGAGGACAGCTCGCGAACATGTGCGTGTCGCTCGTGCCCTCGAAGGTTTCCCGCTGATCCGTCAGATGTTCCTCGATGGCGAGATCTCGTACTCCAAAGTGCGGGCCATCACTCGGGTCGCTATCCCCGAGAACGAGGACTACCTGGTCCGTCTTGCTCGTGATGGCACGGCGTCACAAGTCGAGCGAGTGTGTGCGGGCATACGACGCCGGAACCGCAACGAGGAAGAAGACGCCAAGAACGCGATCGAGAATCAGCATGTGAAGTACTCGAACAACGGCGACGGCACGGCGACCATCAGCATCACCGTCCCGATCGTCCAAGCCAAGCGAGCCCATGGCGCGATCCTCGACCGCGCAGATGCGCACATCAGCGAACGGTCAGCTGCCGGTGCCACGAGAACCGAAACGATCGAACGCCTGGGCGGCGTGGCCCGGATCCGCGCAGAGACCGCCTGCGCAGTGCTCGATGGCACAATCCAAACCGCCGAGATGCCAGCCGCCGACATGTTGCTCGTCGTTGACTTGGACGAAGCAGACGACGGCGATTGCACGTTCGATCATGAACGGATCGCGCCGATCGTGGCCAAGCGCCTGGCCTGCGATGCCCGGCTGCAACTCGCTGTCGAAGATGCCGTGGGTGATGCGTTGGGCATCGGTCGCGCCTCGAGAATCGTGCCCCGACGGATTCGCCGGGCAATGGCCCGACGAGACAAGAACATGTGTCGCTTTCCTGGATGTGACGCGACGCGCCGACTCCACGCCCACCACGTCATCCATTGGCTCGATGGTGGCCCGACCGAGCTCGACAACCTCGTGTCGCTGTGCCACTTCCATCACCACGCGGTGCACGAAGGCGGCTGGAACATCGAGAGCATGCAACCCGGCTTGTTCAGGTTCACCGACCCGTCGGGCTTTGAGCACCGAGTTCCGCAGCTCAACATCAAGCGCGCACGGGTACTGCCGAAGACAGAAAACGGTTCCGCGGAACCGCTTGCCGCGTCGGGCGAACGGGCCGACATCACCTTCGTCACCGATGTGATCCTCGGCAATACCGACCTTCGGCTTGTTCAGTCGTAGTGGTGGGCCATCAGCTCGGGGTAGCTGCGCTCGAAGTAGTTCCAGAGCTGTTGGCCGTAGGTGTTGGCCTCCAGGTCTCCCTGCATATCGCCGACTCCCGCCTCGGTGTCGTCACGCCCTGCCATGAAACCAGCCGATGCATGACGCGGGCTTGCTGCCACGGCATCGAGGAACCGGGCATCGAGGGGTAGGGGATCGAGGCGTGCATCGAGGCTTGGTCCGTGGAAGTACCCCGCCGACAGGCGAGCCTCGTTCGTGATCACGCGGTGGGGAGTGGCGACGAAGTAGTTCCCGGTCATCGCCTGGAGAATTTCTCCCAGGTTGACGACGAAACTGTTGGGCACGATCGGCACGTCGATCCACTCGCCTGAGGGGCTCTCCACCTGCAGTCCGGGCGTCGTGCCAGCCGCCAGAATCGTGAGGAACCCCGTGTCGTGATGGGCATTCACGCCCGCGTGTCCGTCGGGCGTCCGCGGGTA
>CAJQNJ010000082.1 GCA_905479685.1 uncultured Acidimicrobiales bacterium | reverse complement strand
CGTCCAGCAGGTTTTGATCCAATCGAGCTCGAAATCCTGTGGCAGTCGCTGATTTCGACCGTGAACGAACAAGCACGAGCGCTGCAGCGTTCGGCGTTCTCGCCGATCGTGCGTGAAGCGGGCGACCTCGCCAACGCGGTGTTCGACCGCCGTGGCCGAATGGTGGCACAAGCGGTGACCGGCACCCCCGGGCACATCAACTCATTGGCGATCGGTGCGAGCAAGATGCTCGACGAGTATCCGATCGAGGTGCTCGAACCGGGGGACGTCCTCATCACGAACGACCCCTACAAGACGGCCGGTCAACTGCTCGACGTGACCGTACTTGTGCCGGCGTGGCGCAACGGAGAGATCATCGCCTTCTTCGGCTCGACGATTCACCACACCGATGTCGGGGGTTACGGGATCGGTGCCGGTGGGCGAGACGTGTTCGAGGAAGGCCTGTGGATTCCGATCTGCAAGCTGATGAAGAAGGGCGAACGCAACGACGACGTCTGGAAATTCATCCTGTCCAACGTTCGCCAGCCCGATCACATGGCTGGAGATCTGCATGCGCAGATGGCCTCGGGTGAAGTGGGTGCCAAACGGCTGGGAACGCTGTGCGACACCCATCACCTCGACAACATCGAGGATCTCGCAGATGAGATCATCACCCGGTCCGAAGACGCCACCCGAAAGAGCATTCGGGAACTACCGAGCGGCACCTACGAGGCAAGCGCAGTGCTCGACCTTGCCGATGGCAGCAAGATCGACATCGTCTGTGCGCTTCATGTCGACTCCGACTTGGGGGAGATCACCGTCGACTACGAAGGTACGTCCGAGGCGTCTCCGTGGGGCATCAACGTGGTGATGAACTACACACACGCCTATACAACCTTCACCGTTCGCTCCGTGCTGAATCCCGACATTCCGAACAACCACGGAAGCCTCTTCCCGATCAAGGTGAAGGCTCCCGAAGGGTCGATCGTCAACGCGGTGCTTCCCCAGCCGGGTACTGCCCGCCATGTCGTCGGCATGTTCCTGCCGAATGCGTTGCTGAAGGCGCTCGCACAAGTTCGGCCCAACTCGGCTATGGCCGAGGGCGCGGGGGCCGTATGGACGATGCAGGTCAACGGGAACTATCCCGACGGAAGCCCCTTCATCACCGCGATGTTCACCTACGCCGGTGGCGTAGGTGCTCGCGCATCGAAGCCCGGGCTCAGCGCATGCTCATATCCGACCGGGGTGTCCGCTGTCCCCATCGAGGTCGTCGAGGCTTCGGCCCCGATCCGGTTCACGGAGAAGTCGTTGCGCCCAGGATCGGGCGGTGCCGGAGCGCAGGTAGGTGGCATGGGTCAAGCGATCGAATTCAGTGTCGACACCGAGAGACCGTGGCAACTCAACGCGGTGACGAGTCGTCTGTCGGACGCTCCTCTCGGACTCTTCGGCGGAGAAGCCGGAGCCGCGGGCAGTTTTCTGGTCAATGGTCAAAAGGTTGAGACCCAATCGCGAATTTCGCTGAGTGGTGACGATGTCATTCGACTCGAACTGCCAGGCGGCGGCGGATACGGGAAACCAGAATAACGATGAGCGGATGGGCCGACGCAACGACCTTTGCACAAGCATGGGCGAACGCGGTCGAGCAGGATCCTTCCGCGCCATTTCTGATCTTCGAAGCCAGCGATGGCACGATCGCGGCCTGGTCCTACGAGGAGTTCGACGACGTCGTGTCTCGTGTAGCCGCGTCTCTCGTGCATCGCGGCGTCGACGGTGGATCGTCGGTACACCTCGCGCTCACGAACTCTCCGATCTTCATCGCCGTTTGGCTGGCCGCGAATCGCCTCGGCGCCTGGATCGTTCCGAGTGATCCCATGGGAGCAACAGCGGAGTTCGCCGATCACATCGAACGTACCGCTCCAGTCGTCGGGTTCTGTTCGACGAGGCGACGCGACGCGTATCTGCTCGCGGTAGCCCCCGGAATGGCAGTGTTCGAGGTCGATGAGGACGATTCGTCGTTCGACTCCTTCGGAAGCGACCGCCTCGACGAGTGGCCCGACCCGGATCTGACCGATCGGGCCGCAGTGATGTTCACCAGCGGAACAACGGGTCGGCCCAAAGGGGTCGAGATCACTCAGGCCAACTACGCCTTTGCTGGTCGGACGATGGCCAACGCCGCAGGGCTCACCGCCGACGATCGCCATATCGTGGTGCTGCCGCTGTTCCACGCCAACGCGCAGTACTACTCGTTCGCGTCAGCGATCTGGGTGGGAGCGTCGGTGGCGCTCATGCACACCTTCTCCGCGACGCGATTCCTCGAGCAGGCAGCGTCTCATCGTGCAACGGTTGCGAGCCTCTTTGCGGCTCCGATACGAATGATCCTTGCGCGGGGAGCGCCGGCTGATGGACTGAAGCTCAGACACTGCTGGTTCGCACAAAACCTGGCGCAGGACCAGTACGACACGATTTCGGCCTGGTTGGGTTGTCGCCCTCGCCAGCTGTACGGAATGACCGAAACTATCCCGGCAGTGTTGAGTGACGCGCTCAACCCGCCAAGAGCCGACACAATGGGTGTTGTGACTGCTGGGTGCGAGGTGGATGTCCAAGACGCGAACGGCGAATCGGTACCCGCCGGAGACGCGACCAACGTCGATGACCATCCCATCGGGGAAATCGTCGTTCGCGGTGATCGTGGAATCACCCTCTTCGTCGGGTATCTCGATGACGAGGACACGACCGACGCAAGCTTTCGAAATGGATGGTTTCTCACCGGCGACAGGGCCAGCAGGGACCTCGATGGCCGTTTCTACTTCGACGGTCGGCGCAGCGACGTCTTGAAAGTAGCCGGTGAGAACGTCTCGACGGTCGAGGTCGAGTCCGTACTCACCGCACACACCCTCGTGCTCGAAGCGTCGGTCGTCGGTGCCCCGGATGCCATCCGCGACGAGGTACCGGTCGCCTTTGTTGTCGCAGCCGATGCCGGGCATCCGCCACTCGTCGATGATCTCCACGACTGGTGTGCCCAGCGACTCGCGAAGGCGAAGCGTCCCCGTGAGATCACCTTGCTTGGCGAACTGCCACGCACGAGCGTCGGAAAGATCCGAAAGTTTCTCCTGAAAGACGAGGTTCAACGTCAATGAGCATTCTCAATTCCGAGGTGCTGGCCGACCTCGATGCTTCAATCGAAGATGTGTCCACGGCTTGGACCCTTCCTGCAGAGCTCTACACCTCGGCCGAGTTCCTCGATTTCGAGGCCGAGGCGCTCTTCATGACCGAATGGTTGTGCGTTGGTCGGGCAGAACGAATTCCCGATCCAGGCGACTGGTTCACCGTCACTCTTGTCGACGAACCGGTGATCGTCGCGCGAGACAAACAGGGCGAGATCCGGGCCATGTCAGCGGTCTGCCAGCACAGGGCCATGCAGGTCTGCGAGGGAGAAGGAAACAGCACGACGTTCAAGTGCCCGTATCACCATTGGAACTACTCGCTCGAAGGGCGTTTGCTCGGCGCTCCGGCCATGGAGCGCACGGAAGGCTTCGACAAGAGCGACTTCGGCTTGCCTGCACTTCGGGTCGAAGAATGGCTCGGGTTCGTTTTCGTCAACTTCGACCCAGACGCCGCGCCGCTTGCCCCGACGCTCGAGCGTTACACGCCGTTCCTGGAGAACTACGACCTCGAACATGCCGTGTGCCCAGGCACGTTCACCCTCGAAGGTCTGCCCTGGAACTGGAAGGTGATGTTCGAGAACTTCAACGATGGCTACCACGCGAACCGGCTCCATCAGTACGTACAGGACTTCTGTCCGTCATCGATGTCGGCGTTCCCCGTGCCATGGTCCGATGATTCGAATGTGATCTTCCGTACCGCCGGGTACACACACATCGATGGCGGGTTCAACGCCACCCATCGAGTGATCATGGACGTCTTCCCGAATCTCACCGACGAGGAGAGAACCCGATCGACGTTCGCCCTCATGCCGCCGACACTGTGTTTCGGCACCGCTCCCGATCAGTGTTTCTTCTTTCTGGTTCGCCCAACCGGTCCTGAGACGATCGATGTGGAGATCGGCTACATCTTTCACCCCTCGACGCTCGAGGATCCGCTCTTCGAACAGAAGATGGCGCTGTCCGACGCCGGCGTGCAGGTGTTCGTACAGCAGGATCAGGACGCCACCACCAAGGTGCAACAAGGTCTTCGTTCACGATTCGCCCCACGCGGGCGGTACTCGTGGCAGGAGGAGAGCCACATCCAGTTCAACCGCTGGCTTGTGCAGAGATATCGTCAGGCCTGGCCAGACGGAGCGTAAGAGCAGTAGATCACGCAAGTGAACGTGCAATAGACCACGACCGTCAGGTCAAAACGGAGGGAACCAATGTTAAAAATGAGGAAGTCGTTGATCGCACTTCTATCAGTGCTCGCACTGATGGCAGCAGCGTGCGGCAGTGATGACGATTCAACAGCGTCGGACGACACCACGACAACCGTCGCCGTGGACGACACCGAGGCACCAGAAGACACCGAGGTGCCCGAAACAACCGAGCCGCCCGAGCCGCCCGTCGATGCCGAGACCGAAGCGTTGATCCAACAATTCGATGCCGACGGCGATGGCACTGTCACGATCGGTGTTGCTGCTGCAGGCCCCCGCGACGATGGCGGTTATGTCGAGGGTCTCGTGAGCTTCACCGAGGAATGGGCGTCTGACAACGGATTTCCGGAGCCCATTGTCGTCGACAACATCGGTGCAGATGAAGCGGCCCAGTCGATGTCGGACCTCGCCCAGCAAGGCGTTGACCTGATGTTCGTCGGGGCAAGTGAGATCGCCGAGCCACTTGGGGACCTCACCGAAGCGTTCCCTGACATCTTCTGGTACTGCAACTGCGGCGCCGGATTCGAGGAACTACCGGGTCTTGCGCAAGCAACCGACTGGGGCGCAGCCATTCACTACACCGGCGGTGTGGCGATTGGCCAGATTCTCGTCGAGAGCGGTGGCACCAAGGCCGTGTTCCTTGGTTGTTGTGACTTGAACTTCGAGGTCGAAGCGTTGGAGGCCACTCGCGCTGGTATGGCGAGCGTCGACCCCGGGCTGACCATGGACTATGTAGCCACGGGTGACTTCCCATTCGACTTCGCCAACTCCGGAAACGCAACAGCAGCGTTCTCGACCGCAGTGGCCGACGGGGTAACCGTGGTCTACGCCTACCTCGACGGTGCGCTCGAACCGGTCGCTCAGGCCGCTACCGAGGCTGGAGTTGCTGTCTTTGCAGCCGGACCGGCCGACGTCTGTGAGCGAGATGATGGTATCGACTGGACCGGTTCGATCGTGTTCGACGGCGGGCTCTATGCCGCCGAGGGAGTCAACCGGATCGTCGACGGCACCTTGACCGAGGGAACGACGTACCAGTTCCCGACCCAGCAGGGTCTCAATGGCGGCATCCTTTGTGAAGGCTCAGCTGACGCAACCGCGGCCATCGATGAGTCCTTCGGTCTGATCGCTGCCTTCGACGAGGACCTCATGGGTGAGCTCGGAGCCATCTCCGGTGCGGCGTACGCCGGCGGGTGAGTCAAGCCCCTCCTGACCGTACCGGGGTGGACGCCCACACGGCGCCCACCCCGGCGGTCGACCTCCGCGGCATCACGAAACGATTCGGTGCAGTCACCGCGTGTGACTCGGTCGACCTCACGCTCTCGCGCGGCAAGATTCATGGAATCCTGGGCGAGAACGGTGCGGGCAAATCGACGTTGATGAAGATCCTGATCGGGCTTGTGTTGCCCGACGGAGGCAGCATCCACATCGACGGTGAGCCACAGCAGATTCACGATCCACTCGCTGCCGCGAGGCTTGGAATTGGGATGGTTCACCAACACTTCAGCCTTGTTGATCCGCTCACGGTCTGGGAAAACGTGGCCTTGGGCGAAGGAAGCCGTCTCGATCCGGGTGCCGTTCGGAAGCGGATCGGCGAGATCGGTGACCACTATGGCCTGCACATCGATCCCAACGCTCGAGTAGGCGACCTGACGGCTGGACTGCGGCAACGTGTTGAGATCATCAAATGCCTTCGGCGAGATCCGAGCATCGTGATCTTTGATGAGCCGACCTCGGTACTCACGCCCGAAGAATCAACGACGCTTTTTGAATCCTTCCGCGATGTGGTTGCCGCAGAAGGTCGAGCGGTGGTGCTCGTCAGCCACAAGCTCGATGAGGTGCTTGCCGCCACCGATGAGATCACGATCATGCGACAGGGCAGGGTGGTCGAGCATCTGAGGACGATGAACGCCGATGCGCGAACGTTGGCCAGGGCGATGGTCGGGCGTGAAGTGTCATTACGCACAGAACGCGCTGCCCTCGGTCTGATTGAAGTTGACGAAGCAGACGAGTCGCTCGCTGCGCCGGCCGCAGCTTCGATGGACCGAGAGCCGGTTTTGTCAATTCGACACGCCACCGCGATTGGCGCACAGGGTGCTCCGGTCCTCGATGACCTCTCCCTCGACGTACATGCGGGCGAGATCTTGGGCATTGCGGGCGTCGAGGGCAACGGGCAGCGTGCGCTCGGGGATCTGCTTTCATCGCTCGTCAGGTTGTCGAGTGGTGAAGTGTCTGTCGGTGGGAACGTCATATCGACCCGTACTCCCGGTGCGATGACCGCCGCCGGCGTGGGTGTGATCCCCGAGGATCGCCATGACTCTGGTGTCGTGCTCGACATGACCGTCGCGGAGAACCTGGTGTTGATGACACCACAACAGGTCGCAAATCGTGGAGTGCTCGACCGGGCAAAGCTCGCTCGGCGGGCTGAGCAGATGATTGCAGAGTTCGATATTCAATGTGCGGGCCCCGAGGCTCCGATGTGGTCGCTCTCAGGGGGAAACCAACAGCGCGTGGTTCTTGCTCGCGAACTGTCGTACGCCCCCGAGATCTTGGTGGCAGCGCAGCCAACACGCGGTCTCGACGTAGGCGCCATCGAATACATGACCGACAGGCTCCGCGCTGCGGCAGCCGAGGGCGTGGCGATTCTGCTGATCTCGAGTGAGCTCGAGGAAATACTCGACCTCGCTGATCGAATCGCCGTGATGTACCGAGGTGCAATCGTTGGTGAAATGCTGAGGGCAGATGCTGACCTCGAACGCCTCAGCCTCCTCATGGGCGGTGCCGCAGCGTGAAGCCAATGATGCGTCAGGGCGAATGGTTGGGCCTGTATGTCGCAAGTGTCGCAGTCGCGCTCGGCGTGTCGGCAATCCTCATCCGAGCCACGGGGGGCGATTCGCTTGCTGTCTTCGACGCGCTGATCGAAGGAAGCCTCACGGGTTCGGGTCGTTGGGGTCTGACCCTTGGTGCAGCGGCGCCAATGCTGCTCGTTGCGCTGGGCACGATCGTGTCTGCTCGAGCTGGCCTTGTGAATATCGGTCAGGAAGGTCAGCTCCTCATCGGAACTGCGTTCGCCGTGTACTTTGGGTTTCGGATCGGTGGCCCGGGTCCATTCAACCTGGTCGTTCTGTTGGTCGCGGGATCCATTGGTGGCGCCCTGTGGGCGGGCGTGGCAGGTGTGCTTCGCTTTCGACGCGGTGTTCCCGAGGTGCTTTCCACGCTTCTTCTGGTCACGGTTGCCAGTCAAGTCACGGCGTATGCGCTCGGACGGGAATGGCTTCTGCTCGCTTCCAACTCGGTGGGCGCGAGAAACAATGTCAGTGAGCAACTCGCGGAGGACAACCGCCTGCCGAACCTCAACATCTTCGGCAATCAGATCCCGTCTTCATTCTTTCTGGGCGTCGTGTTCGCGGTCATTGTGGCCTTCGCCCTCGCTCGGACAGTGTGGGGTTTCCAGCTACGAATGCTTGGTAGAAGCCCACAGGCTGCCCAACGCGCTGGGGTGTCTCAACGAAGTTTCGGTATGCGCGCCATGCTCACGAGCGGAGCGTTCGCTGGCCTGGCTGGCACGGTGATGTTCGCAGGTGGCGGATTCCAGTTCAGTAACTACAAGTTCGTTCCGGGGTTCAGTGGAAACATCGGTTGGACGGGGCTTCTCGTCGCTCTCGTAGCGCGCGAGCGGGCGATGCCAGCGATCGCAGTGGCCATCGCCTTCGGTGCGCTTCGCACCGGTTCGAGCTTCGTTGGTAGCACCGGCGTCGAGGCAAGGGTGACCGATGTCATCGAGGGGTTGTTGGTGCTGGCACTCCTGGTTCCGCCTGCTGTGATGTTCATTCGCGATCGCCGCCGCGCTCGCGCCGCAACGACAGCGAGGACCTGAGGTGGACTTCGTCAACGGTTTGTGGGATGCCATCTCGACCGCATCGACGTATCAGAACGCAGCGCTGTTCGCAGGGTTGCTGATCTTCGCCGCCTCGGGCGAATGGGTCGCCGAACGGAGCGGCACGATCAACATCTCGGTCGAAGGAATGCTCCTGTCAGCAGCCTTCACGAGCGCAGTGGGTTACACGGTGACCGAGTCGTTCGTTGTCGGCATCTGCTGTGGCGTGCTGGGCGGCATGGTCGTAGCAGGAGTTCAGGCTGAGATGAGCCACCGACTCGTTGCCGATCAGTTCGTTGTTGGACTGACGCTCAACATCTTGATTCTTGGATTGGCCGGCTTTTTGGATCGTGAGATTGATCTGACCACGAAAACCGCAGAAAAGGTCCAGATTCCGCTGCTGCATCGGATCCCGCTCGTCGGCGATGCAATCTTCGACCAGCCGTGGCCGTTCTATCTCCTTTTCGTGGTGGTACCCGTGTCGTGGTGGCTGGTGTTTCGAACGCGCTGGGGCCTCGAGGTGAGGGCGTCGGGGGAGGACCCTCAGGCGGCTGACGTATCGGGTATCGACGTCAACAAGAGACGTCGCCAAGCCATCTACTACGCAGGTTTGACGAGTGGGTTGGGCGGAGCTTTTCTCCTGTTTGTGCAGGTGGGTCGATTTGATGAAGGTGTGGTGAGCGGACGTGGTTTCATTGCGATCGCAGCGGTCATCTTTGGCGGCTGGACCCTCCGTGGAACGGTCGCCGGTTGCGTGATCTTTGCTCTTGCTCTCGGACTACGACTCCAACTTCCGCGCTATTACGAGGGCGTGCCCACCGAGCTTCTGCAGGCGTTCCCATTCCTGGTCACGATCCTGGGCATGGCGATCTTTGCGAAGCGGGTGCGCCCACCCGCAGCACTCGCACGTCCCTTTATACGAGGCCTGAAATGACCTCGATACGCACATCTACCGATGGAGGCACACCATGAAGGCCATGTTCTACAACCAAGCAGGTGGGCCTGAGGTTCTCACCTACGCCGACGTCGCGGACCCCGAACCGGGCCCAAGCGATGTTGTCGTCGATGTCGCTGCGACGTCGCTCAACCGACTGGACGTCGTGCAACGTAATGGCTGGTTCCAGATGCCTGGGTTCGTCTATCCCCACATCGCCGGTATGGACATCGCTGGAACCGTATCGGCGGTTGGCGACGCTGTCGGGAACGTGTCTGTAGGCGATCGGGTCGTCGTCGATCCGTCGCTCGCAGGTGTTGCCGACGATTCGAAGCTTGCCGGTCGAGGAGACCTGTTCGGAGATCTCGGGATCATCGGCGGGACTGTCGATGGAGGGTATGCCGAGAAGTGTCTCGTCCCAGCGACGCACGTCTACCCCGTGCCCGACGCCATGCCGATCGAACACGCTGCGACCTTTCCCACCTGTTACCTCACCGCCGCGCACGCACTGTTCGATGTGGGCGGACTGACCTCCGGGGAGACGGTCATGATCCACGCGGCTGGTTCGGGGCTCTCGACGGCCGGAATCCAGCTGGCCAAGAACGCTGGTGCGACTGTTCTCGCTACGGCTGGGACCGACGAGAAGTGTGAGCGAGCGTTGGCTCTTGGGGCCGATCACGCGTTCAACAACCGCACGGGTGACGTCGCAGGTTTCGCTCGGGAGGTAACCCATGGGGCAGGTGTCAACATGGTGTTCGACCACGTGGGTACGGCACTCTTCGGGCCATCTCTGTTCGGACTCGGGATTCACGGGCGTCTGGTGAACTGTGGAAACTCGTCAGGTGACGATGCCACCATTCCCTCGCTTGGATACCTCTTCCATTCCGGCATCAAGATCATGGGGTCAGACCCCTACCGTCCCGAGGAGTTCGGTCCGGTGTGGGAGACGTTCTGCCAAGGGGACTTCGAGGTGGTCATCGACTCGGAATTTGCGCTGGCAGACGCCGCAGAGGCTCAGGACAAGATGTTGGCCAGCGACTTCTTCGGCAAGATCGTGCTGCGGCCGTGAAGAAACGGTCCCAGAACCTCGATGTTTGAACCGCGCGATGCCCCGTATCCCGAATTGAAGAAGACGCATACGATGGCGCACAAAGGGCGCCCGTGGACCGACTACAAACCGCCACCTGCAGCCCCGGTTTGGGCAGCCATCGAAGGACTCGGCCGGTACTACATTCTGCTCGCAGCCCTAGAACTCGATGTGTTCGACACACTGCAGCGCATCGGTCCCTCGACGGTCGAAGAGGTCAGCGAAGCACTCGAGGCGCCAGTCGATCATGTCCGCTCGCTTCTCGACGGCGTCGTGGCGCTGGATCTTCTCGATCAGTACCGCGATGTCTACGAACTCAATGACACCGCAAAGCGGTATCTCGTGTCAGATGGGCCAGCGACGATGGCGGACCTCATCGCAGTAGCGCCGGGGCCTCATGTGAACTGGACGCGTCTTGCCGAAACAGTGAAGAACGGTCGACCGGCAGAGCCGATCGAAGACGATCCAGCAGCGTTCTACGTCCCGCTCGTCGAAGGCACGTTCACAACAATGTTTCGATGCGCAACGAGGGCTGACCTCAAGATTCGGTACTCGGCAATTCGGGCTCCACGAATTCTGGACCTTGGAGCTGGTGGCGCCCCGTGGGCGATCGCAATGCTGAATGGCTGCCCGGATGGGACGGCGGTCATCAACGATCTTCCTGGTGTCATCACGGTCGCCGAACGCAAGATCGACGAACACGGCGTTTCTGGCCGCTGCGAGTTGCGGCCTGGCGATTTTCACACGCTCGAGATCGAACCGTCGGCCTATGACATCGTTGTCCTCGGCCACATCTGTCGCACCGAGGGTGCCGATGGTGCCCGGCACCTCATCGCCCGGGCATTTGAGGCATTGCGTCCCGGGGGGCGTCTCGTTCTGGCCGACTACTTCACCGATATCGAGCGAAAGTTCAATCCTCACGCCGTGATCATGGGTACGACGATGATGGCGAGTACCCAGAAGGGCTTCACCTTCACGCATGCACAGTTCTCGGAATGGCTACGCGACGCTGGCTTCACCGCGATCCGGCTCATCGAGCCAATCGGTTTCCAGCAGAGTTTCGTCGCGACCAAACCTGCCGTTCCTCGCTCCGTCCGTCTCTAACCGAGTTGTTCGGCCATGGGCCGCACAACTGGCGTCAGTCGGCGGCAATTATTCGATCGTCCATCCCTTGGGCACGGTGAACTCGCCGACCACCTCGTGAGTGTCGTCGTCCTGCTCTGCACCCTCGAGGTGCGACCACAGCATGATCTGGTTGCCCCACGGGTCGAGGAACGAGGCGTTCGCGCCGCCGAATTCGGTCCAGAAGTGGTCTCGCCAGAGTTCGGTGCCGCCCAAACGTACAGCGGCTTCGAGAATACGTTCGAATGAGTCGTCATCGCTCACAAGGATCCATGCCCGGAGGGCACGTCCACCGGGGTTCAGGTTGGTGGGTTCCTGCGGGGCGTGTGGTGGGCGGGGGCGCAGGTCGGCGGCATTCGAAATGCCCATGTGCAGGTTGCCGATGGTGCTTTGGGTGCCGTCCTCGAGTTTCATGTGTTGGCCAGGGACGATCCGAGCGAATGTGTCGGGGATTCGCTCCTCGACCTCCCAATTGAAGACCTCGGCATAGAAGGCTCGGGCAGCGTTGACGTCGTCGCTCGGAAAGTCGACGAACACGAGCACATTTGGGTAAGTCATGGGTCCCCCTGGAAGCGGCTTGAAGCTCGACGATAGTCGTGGTCTGATGGTCTTACCACTCACAATTGGATTGCTGCGGGGGCTGGGCTTTGGCGACGCTTCGCACGTCAGGGAATGTGTTCGGCGAGGAAGTCTGGATGCGAGGAACGGCGATAGGTCGCGATGCTCAGCCGCGCCTGGGAAAGCCGCATCGAACACTGACGCCAGGCGAGTAGTGCACGATCGGATCGTCGGTGGGCTGGCGCAGGCCTGCGGCAGCTACGAGCTCATCCTCCCAGTAGACGACCGAGGCATGGTGCAGCGGCCACGGTTCGTGGAACATGGTCGCATAGCTGATCCACCGACCGACGTTTCCGTACAGCGCCCATCGCGCAGTCAGGAACCGATCGAGGTCGGTTGCTTCGCCGAGAGCGAACGGTTCGCCCACCTCAACCTCGACAAGAGAGTGCGCACCCTTGGGCCCCGGCCAGCGGCGCGTCGTTTCGTAGCGCAGCCTGGAGCCTGACTGTTCCAGCGACATCGTCGACCAGAGGTACGGGACCTGATATGTCGTCCGCGCGGTCACGACTGCTGCAAGGGACGATGCTTCCAGGGACCAGAAATACACGCCGGGGTCACCCGACTTCCCATGGACATATGTCCGAACGTTGGTTTCGGGAAAATGCAGAATTCGTTTCATCTCCGGAGCGAACGGCAGATCGACCTTCATCTGAAACGGCACGAGACCAACCCACGCCGAACCATCGAAGGTTTCGACCGTCAGACCTTTTGGAAGCAAGGCTTGGACCTGATCGGGCGGATACCGCCAATGCAGCATGGTGAGCTGCTCCCATTTCATGCGCATCGGAGTGCGGTCTATGTGGTGCGGACAGATTTCTGGGTAGCGGCTCACTTCATCAGCATGGTCACCCGAGGTTGTCACGCTCACCCGCCTGGAAACCCCGAAACTGCCAACCCCACTCGAGGGATGCTTTGTCAGACTGCACATCGACGAGTGCACTGCCGTCACGTGAACGCTCGCCCGGGAGGACGGCAAGGGGTTGCGCATCGATCGCATCGACGGTGGCTACCGCGTACCAACAGTGATCAAGAGGCGAGCTTGGCATCGATGACATATCCTCTGCGAGTGGACTGATGGTCCTACCATACTTCTGCGAAGACACGAGCAAACAACACACTCACCAGAGGAAGACAGGGAAGATATGGCTGAGAACGTCGACCTGCTCATCAAGGGCTGGTATGTCGTCACGATGAACGAGACGCGCGACATCATTCAGGATGGTGCGGTCGCAGTACGGGGCAACCAGATCGTTGCGGTTGGTAAGGCAAGCGAGCTCGAAGAGACCTACACGGCAACCAAGATTGTTGGCGGCGACCGTTTCGTCGTCACCCCCGGCATGGTCAACACCCACATCCACATCACCGGAGAGCCGTTGACGCGCGGCTACGTCCCCGACGACACACCCTTCGTCGAGAACGTCTTCATGTGGTTGTGTCCCTTGTACGCGGTGCACACCGCGGCCGAGGAACGGCTCTCCGCTGAACTCGCAGCGGTCGAGATGTTGAAATCGGGCACGACGACCTTTCTCGAGGCGGGCACGATCCGCTTTCTCGACGAGGTGATCGAAGCGCTGGTGGATGTCGGCATCCGCGGAAAGGTCGGGAAGTGGGTGTGGGATCTTCCGCCGGAACCCGACGTGTACAAACAGAACACCGACGAGGCAATCGGTCATCTCGAACGGCAGCTCACCGAGTACAAATCTGTCGCCGATGGGAGGATCGCTGCGTCGTCGATCCTCGTTGGGCACACGACTGCGTCGGACCCGCTGTGGCAGGCGGCGAGGTCATTGGCCGATGACCACGGGACCGGCATGAGCTTTCACATGTCGCCAGCGATGCTCGACCCCGATGGGTTCATCGAGTCATTCGGCCAACGACCGATGATCCACCTGGACGAATTGGGCATTCTGCGAGACGACGTGACCATGACCCACTGCGTGCAGGTGGACGACCAGGAACTCGGCGTCATGGCCAATGCCGGAGTTTCGGTCGCGCACTGCCCGACCACGGCTCTCAAGGTGAGTTACGGGGTCACCCAAGTCGGCAAGATGCCCGAGATGATGCAGCGAGGCATCAATGTGAGCATCGGCACCGACGGCAACAATGCGTCGAACTATTCCGACATGATGCGAGCCACGTACCTCGTGGCGGGCCTCTTCAAGGATGCCCGTCAGGATCCTCAGATGTTTCCTGCCGAGATGGCCTACGAGATGGCGACAATTGGCGGCGCGAAGTCGATGGGAATGCAGGACTCGATCGGTTCGCTCGAGGTCGGCAAGCGTGCTGATCTCGTCATGCACGACACCGATCGTCCCGAGTGGCGGCCGTTGCTCAACGTCATGAACCAACTGGTCTGGTCGGCTGATGGCCGCGGCGTGCACACCGTGCTCGTCGACGGCAAGATCGTCGTTGAGGCGGGCCGCATGCTGACTGTCGATGAAGACAAGCTCTGGGCCGACGCCCAACAAGCGGGCGAGGCGATCACGCTCCGGTCGGGTCTGCCGGACAAATCGAAATACCCGATCCTGTGACATTCGAGGCGGAGATCACGCCGGGAATGTCGCCGACTGAAGCCGTTGAACTCGGTGTCCTCGTCGAGGAGGCGGGGTTTGACCGGCTTGGTGTGTCGTGTGTGGCACTGTGGCCCGACACGTACCAGCTGCAAGCGTTGATCGCCGCTCGGACCCATCGAATACAGATCGGTTCGATGGTCACGAACCCATACACACGTCATGCCTCAGTGCACGCATCGGCTCTTGCAACCCTGCAGGAACTGTCCGGGGGCAGAGCCTTTTGTGGCATTGGTGTGGGTGCCGGACTCGAAGAGTTCGGCATCGAGTATCCCAGACCAGTTCGAATGCTTCGCGAGACGGTGGCTGCGCTGCGAGGTTTGCTCGGCGGCGAAACCGTACACATCGAGGGAGAGTTGCTGACCATCGATGGCAGTCGCTTGCTTCGGCCGCCGACCAGGCCCGTGCCGATCGCGATCGGTACGCGCAGCCCGGGCGTGATGAAGCTCGCTGGCGAGGTTGCCGATGTGGCCCTCGTCGGAGCACGCCATCTCACTCCTGAAATCGTCGCCCGATACCGCGGTTGGTTGGCCGAAGGTGCTGCTCGTGTCGGTCGTGATGTCTCCGAAGTCGAAGTGTTGCCACGGGTGACGCTGTGTGTCTCCGACGACGAAGACCTGGCGATTGACAGCGTGAAACGTTTCGCAGCGCACTACCTGGACATCCTCGGCGAACACGGGCCGCCCGTCGACCCCGACCGTCGTTCGGCAATCGTGGCGACGCTTGATGATGCGACCGGCTGGTACTTCGATCTCGACCGGTATGACCCACCGGAGATGAGCGCACTGATCGATGCCGAGTTGGCCCGGAAATTCGCTATCGCTGGCACACCTGCACAATGTGCCGAACAAATGCAAGAGCTTCTGGATCTCGGCTTCAGTGGCGTCAGCTGCAATCTGGCGGCTGTGAAGCGACGCTCGATGTTCGAAGGCCTCCGCGAAACGATCGAAGGCGGCGCCAAGATGCTCGAGCTCCTTCGGGGCTGAACATACGTCGGCGTCGCAGTGCCGACTGTACGCTGCGCTGAGTATGGAGACTGAACGTTTGACCGCCGACGACGCGGGGATTGCTCGCGCCGCCGAGATGCTGGAAGCCGGTGAACTCGTCGCATTTCCGACCGAGACCGTCTACGGCTTGGGTGGACTCGCTTCACGTAGCGATTCAGTCCGCAAGATCTTCGCGGCCAAGGGCCGGCCGGCGGACCGGCCGGTCATCGTGCACCTGGCAGACGCTCTGGCGGCTCAGGGTTGGGCGGCCGAGCTCACCGAAGACGGGCGGCTGCTGGCAGAACAGTTCTGGCCAGGGCCGCTCACGCTGATCGTGCCGAGATCATCGAAGGTGCCTGACGTGGTGACAGGCGGCCGCGAAACCGTGGGGCTACGCGTGCCGTCCCATCGGGTTGCCCTGAACCTCCTCGCTGCGGTGGGCGATGGGGTGGCTGCGCCGTCGGCCAACCGGTACGGGCACATCAGCCCAACGACCGCAGACCACGTTCTCGCCGATCTCGATGGCCGGATTGCTGCGGTGATCGATGGTGGGCCATGCCAGGTCGGGATCGAATCAACGATCGTCGAGGTGCTTCCGGCCGTTGGTGACGGTGCTGCGAGCGTGTCGATCCTGCGACAAGGAGGAGTCTCCGCCCGCGCAATCGAGAGCGTCCTCGGTCGACCGATCACCGACGGATCGAGCGGAAGGGGCGAATATGCTCGCGCTCCGGGGATGGTACTCAGCCACTATGCGCCGACTGCGCCATTGGCGGTGGTCCCAGCGATCGAGGCAGATGCTGCTCCCGACGGTGTCATCGTGATCAGGATGGACTCCGGTGAGTCGGACCAAGAGTTCGCACGAGCGCTGTACGCACGGCTACGCGCTGCGGACCGGCAGGCTCCAACCGAAATCTGGATCGTCCCGCCAGAGTCTGGCGAGATGCTGCCCGCAATTCTCGACAGGCTGACACGAGCTGCACATCGCTAGGTCTGCGTGATGCTGGAGGTGCTGACCTAACGGATCGGCCAGCGACTCGGTGCCGGAATGTCTGCACGTGTCCGAAGGGCCCGGCCTGCGGCTACCGCATCGTCCGTGAGCGCCTGCACGTCGAGTGCTGTGATCGCGCCATCGCGAACGACGTGTGCGCCTGCCACGTACACATCGCGAACCGAACGGCCATCACTGCCCCAGATGAGCTGTAGCACCGGGTCCGGGCTGTTGGGGATCCACTCGATCCGGGTGCGGTCGTGTACGACCAGGTCGGCCTGCTTACCGACCTCGATCGAGCCGACTTCATCATCGATCCCAAGCGCCTCAGCGCCCCGGATGGTCAGCAATTCGAGCGCGTCGTGGGCGCCGAACGCGGTCGGGTCGAGTCGTGTGTCCTTGGCGAGACCTGCGAAGAGCGCAGCGGTTCGGATGCCATCGACCATGTCACCAGCGTTCTCTGCATCACAACCGAGCGCGAGGCGAGCATCGCGCTGCCACAGGTCGAAATGTCGGAACTCTCTGGTCAGCCCCTGTCCCAGGCGCAGGTACGCCCAGGGGCACGATACGACAGCAGCTCGGGTCTCGCCGAGAACGTCGAGCTCTGCCTCATCGAGGTGTACGCCATGCGCGATCGCCACGTGAGGGCCGAGGACACCAAGATCGGCGAGATGGAGAAGGGGTCGCCTGCCGGTGCGCTCGAGATAACTGGCCGGATCGCCGTCGTGAGGCGACATGTGGAAGGTCAGGCCCACGCCGCGTGCCCGAGCGAGACTCGATGCCGCCATCACCAACTCGTCCGACATCAGGTCGTGCCCGACCAGGCTCACCCATCCTGAGATCAGGGGGCCAGTCACCAGATCGAGCGCAGCCTCCTGACGTTCGATGACTTCAGCGACCGGACCCGCGTACGGGCCGTCCTCGACATCCCAGCCCCAGGTTCCGATTGTCAGCCGCGCGCCCAAACGTTCTGCGGCCGCAGCGATTCGGGCCGGATGCGCGACGGTTCCGGCTTCGAAGGTCGTCGTAATGCCGTTTGTGAGCGACTCGGCCAGGGTGAGGGTCGCTGACAACTCATCGTCATCTGGGCTGTGCTCAGCGTGTACCGGGACCACCCAGGTGAAGATCGCCTCGCCGGGGGGAAGGTTGTCGGGAACCGAAGACTGAATGAGCCGATCACCGGTGAGGTGCTGGTGCCCATTGATGTATCCGGGGAGCAACAGGTCACTCACTACGCCCGAGATCATCGCGTCCGGATGGTCCGTCGTCACGTCGTCAAATGTTCCGACTGCGACGATCGAGGAATCGTCGAATGCGACAGCACCGTCGGCGATGATCTCGCGTCCAGCATTCATCGTGACCACGGTCCCGCGGAGGATCTGCATGACCCCAGTCTGCCTTGGTGCGCGGGCTACAAGATGCGCGGGAAACGACCCTCAGACTGTTTCACGTCGTCCTTCATGTGGCGGTCGACAGCCGTAGTCAGGCTCCACCCAAGCCGTGGGCAAGTTGATGGTCGTACGTCGCAGCGTCGTAGTAGCCCTGAGAGCTGGCGATCAAGCCGGTTTGGCCCATGTTCCACACCTCGATCCCGCTGACCCGCACCGGATTTCCGGTTCCGCCGACGCCAGTGTTGGTGCCAGTGAGAGTCCACACGAAGAACGCTGCGTTGCCGGCGGTGAGGAGGTCATCCAGGCTGATCTGGAGGTCGGGGAATGCCGTCATGTACGACGAAGCAACTTCGGCCAGGGCCGCTCGCCCCTC
>CAJQNJ010000081.1 GCA_905479685.1 uncultured Acidimicrobiales bacterium | reverse complement strand
TTAGGCATCCACTTAGGCACCTGTCCCGAACGACGAAGGCCGCCAACCCTTCGAGATCTCAATGATCTCAACGAATTGACGGCCTTGGTTTTGTACGCCCCCCGGGACTTGAACCCGGAACCTGCGGATTAAGAGTCCCGGTTTTTCTGTCCAGCTGATCTGGCACAGTCCGAATATCAACGAATTGTCTGGGTTCGTGTCCAGATTGTGCTGCACAGTCCGGTGAGTGCTGAGGAGTTTGGCACCCGGTTAGACACCCGCTTCGGAGTCGACATTCCAGGGGCGGCACCTCGCCACAATGAGTCGCAGCATCGCGACGACGGTCAGTCGCTCGAGCCCAAGTTTCCGAGGGCAACCCGAACTCTTTGTAGGCAGTGTGCTGCTGTGGAGGTATTGGCGACCTGGTGTCCGAGTTCCGCGTGCCAGGCGGCCTCGACCGTCCGCGGTACCTGCTGCTCGAGCGTGGTCTGGCTTGGAGAGAATCCGGCGATCTGTTCCACGAGATTGATGGCAGTGACGTCGATGTGCCCGGCGTCGGCCAGCGCTGCGAGGTCGTAGAGGTCGCGAGGGGTGCGCCGATCGAACCAGGCGATGAGTTTCATTGCGGCGAACCCGCTCGGTGTCGGCACCCGTATCGAAACAGACTTGGGGAGGTCGGCGTAGCGAAGCTCAACGGCTTCGGTCACCACGGGAATGACCTGCCAACCGTGTCGCCACTGGGCCAGCTGCACTTTCACCTCGAGGTCTTCGCCGCTGAGAGTCCAGGTCTCGACTTGGTGCTGTGCGCCGAGGCGGGTCCACTCGAGATTGGGAAACTCGCGTCGGAGCTGTGCTGAGATGTGTTGTCGGAGAGGATCGCCATCAGCGGGCGAGTCGATGAGCAGGTCGATGTCCTCTGAGAGTCGAAGGTCGGGAAGCCATGTTCGACAGAGCGCAGTGCCGCCGAAGAATGTCACGCGGTCGCTGTCAGGCCAGTCGGCGACTGCTGCGAGGGCATGGCTGATGAGGTGATCGCGGATGATCTGGGTGTCGGGCGCGCCGAACTGGGCAGCGCCCGCCTCGATCTCGGAGCGATCGATCATGGCTGAGGGCGGTCGAGTATGGCTCGGAGCCTGCGTAATGTCTTGACTCCTCGTGTGGTTTCAGCGATCTCGTCGATGAGGTCCCAGTCGATGCGGTCGGCCAGTCGGCGGATCATCTCGGTGCGCGCCTCGCCGGTGATGTTCCAGGCCGGCCGGTCGCGGCAGAGGTCCAACGCAGTCTGCTCGACGCTGGTTGCCCACCCCGGACCAAGGTCGGTTTCGATGCGGACGGTGTCCATCTTGGTGATGTCTCGTGTGACGAAGCGAATCTTGCCGACGATGGTCGCGCGCTGTCTCAAGGGTTTGGGGGTGGTGACGTACGCTTCGCCGAGCGCCCGTGGGTAGCAGCGATGAGCTCGAGTTGCGGATGGCCCGATCAGGGCGACTGACTCTGGGCCATAGAGCGCTGCGGCCATTCCGAGCGCAGCGCCTTCGATAGTGGGTCGCCATGGCGTGTTTTTGTCGCGTCGGTCCTCGGGAACGAGAGCGTAGAAGCCCTTCGAGAGTTGGAGCAAGCTGCCGATGTCAGTCAGGCGGCGAAGTTCGCTGTCGGGTCGCTCGAGGTCGAATGAGTCCGGTCGACCAACGCGTAGTTGTCGACGGTTCAGTTCGTCCACGATCTGAGGCATGAGACGATTCTATATCGTAACACGGTCCATAGGCCGTGTTACAGCAAAGAACTGTAGGTATTCGCAAGAAGATCTCTATGATTCCGCAGCGTTTGCGATTCACGGTCGCCCGTCGCTTCGGGGCCGTCGACGCTCTCGCCTCAGCAAATCACTCTGAGCACAGCGGTCGTTGGACGGGTCCGCTATTCTCTACCAGACCCGGGAGAGCTTCACCTTCGTCAGTGCGTGCGGACGATCAGGTAGAGGTGTCGAACACCGCATCGCCCTAACTACTCAAACAGGGCCGTGAATGTGAGCTCTGTGATGACGGCGGCTTCATGGCCCGATGACGACCGCAGTAGTCGGACCAAACGTAATGAGGCTTGGCCAATCGCGGCACGATCGGATTTGGGAGGACGGGTAGGCCTATTCGTCGAGCTGGCTGAGTCGGATCTTGTCACCAGTCAACAGTGTGTGGAATCGCTGGAGATCGTCAGCGATTGCATCGGCGATTGGTGTGTGTGGCACGTCACCGAGAATGGTCCTCAAGAACGAGTCGTCAAGATCGGCTGGGAACGGAAGCAGGGTGTCGGCATCGAACGTGATCTCGGCACTCGGCACTTCAGATTTGATGAGGTCGACCACGTCAGCCACGTCCATGACCGTGTTGCGCAGATTGCATACAGCTGCGCCCTTGTGGCCTGATCGAGACGCGGCGATAAAGATCTGTGCCACGTCGTTGGCGTGTTGTAGTGCCTGCGAGCCGCCGAACCGAATGTGGAATGGACGACCGGCCGCTGCGGCGAGAACCGCCTTGGCGATATCAGCTGTCATGCCTTGGTCGCGGCCAACTCCGTAGACGTTGTACGGGCGCAGTCCCACGCTGGGGACCTGCCAATCGTTCCAGAAGACCTTCGCGGTCTTTTCGTTGGCCACCTTGTAGACGCCGTAGAGCGTCTTCGGATCGAGGGGGACGTCGTCGGCGATCGGACGATCCGGATATTGCGACGCAGGTCCCATCACAGCAATCGAGCTGGCATAGGCGAGGTTGGTTATGCCGGCGTGGCGAGCGGCTTCGAACACATTCGTGGTGCCGACGACGTTTACCGCAGCGCCCAGCGATGGGTTGGCTCTACAAAAGGGCACCTGCAGGCCAGCAAGATGGATGATGTTTGTGACGCCATTGTCTTCAACCGCTGAGCGCACCCCATCCAGGTCGGTGACGTCGAGTTCCATCCAGGTGATCGCATCGTTGAGCTCATCGTCTGACAACAACAACCCTGGCCGCGAATGGTCGGACGAAAGATCGCTGGCAATGACGTTGACGCCCTGGTCGACGAGGTTTCGCAAGGTCCAGGCACCAATGCATCCAAGTGAACCCGTGAGGAGGAATGTCTCTGTCATAAAAGGGGTGTTGCTCGTTTCAATCTTGGGGGTCGTCCGCCTGTTCGGTGCCTTCGTAAAAGATCCTGCGCTTCGCATTGGCATCTTGGCGACATCGCTCGAAATCGCTCTCCTGCAGCCGACCTCGCGGACTCGATGCAATTCGCAAGTGGTCCCATTGGCCCTTGCCTGCGACCTGCGCCACTAGTGGTTTGTAACCGTCACGCTGTTTCATGGATGCAGCCATGTAACGAATAGCGGCACCGATACGCCGATCGTCGGTGGTGTTCGGGCCCGACGAGTGGAACATGTGACCGTGATGCATCGAGAATTGTCCCGGGTTCAATTCCACGATGACGGCATCGCTCTCGTCCACATCGACAGCAACTTCCTGGCCTCGCGAGAGGAGGTTGTCTTTGGCCCAGGTGTCAACGTGGGGGACGGCCTTGTGTTTGTGGCTCCCTGCTACGAACTTCACCGCTCCGCTACGCTCCGTCGATGATGTCAGCGCCACCCAGCACGTGGTCTCCTTGACGTCATCCAATCCCCAGTAAGTCAAATCCTGGTGCCACGAAACGACCTTGGGCGAGTTGGCTTCTTTGGTGAACAGCGCAGAACTCCAGACGATCAATTCCGGCCCGAGAACGCTGGCTGCGGCGGCAACAAGACGTTCGTTCCGGATCAGCGCGTCGAACGATGGCAACAGCCGGTCTGGATACGTACGAAGCAGCGCGAGCTTCTCCGGATCGTCAGCGAGCTCACGCTCGGCAGACTCCAGATCGTCTCGAAGTTCAGCCGCCTCACCCTGGTCTACCGCGTCGAGTGGGAAGGCATATCCATCCTCGTCGTATCCTCGCGTGGTCTGGTCTTGGCTCATCACCCGCTCACCCCTTCGGTCGGTGGGCGGAATGTGGTCGTTGGCCTCGGTGGGTTGCCCCAATGCCCGTCGCGATCGGTACCGCTGATCAACACGCCTTCGCGTTCCCAGCCGAAGTTCGGGAGCGCTCGAACATCGGGCGTGCAATAACGCAGCGTCAGGCCGCACCGGCGTCGACTCGATGTGTTCTCGTGCGATGAATGCAGCAGGAGATCAGAATGGATGGATCCTTCGCCGGCCAGGAGTTCCACATCGACGAGCGGGCCGTAGCGCTCGACGTCGTCCACGGTTTGGTCCAACACATTTCGCTCGGCCGCCTCGCTTGCGCGAAAGCGAATCGGTCCGTGGAGGTGAGACCCGGAGACGAACCTCATGCATGCGTTGTCGATATCGACGTCATCGATCGCCAGCCATACCGTCACCGTTTTGGACGGTGTCAGCGGCCAGTACGAGGCATCTTGGTGCCACGCAACCGTTGTTTCGTCTGCCGGTAGTTTGCAGAAGTAGTGCGCGGCCAGGCCGATGATTTCTGGCCCGATGATGTCGGAGACACAGCCGAGGATGGTCGGATGGTGCATCAGGTCGTAGACATCAGGAAATCTCATGTGGGCAGAGCTGAGCGAGAAACTGCTCTGACCCGCTGCGAGAGCTTCAGCCAAGTGGACATCGAATAGGGAGCGGTGCCGAGTGATGCTCTCGTCATCGAGAATCCGAATGCCGGTGAGATAACCGCAGCGATTGAACGACTCGAGCTGAGCATGCGTGATGGTCGTCGGATTCTGCGAGGTGCTGGGGAAGAAGCGCAGATCGCGTTGCATGTTGTGAAGCTGGGCATGAGTAGGAATCGTCTTGAAGCGCCGCAAGTTATCCCCCCTCTGAAGCGACAATCTGATCGATCACGGAGTTGCCCATTCGGTCCCCTCCGGGAAGCTGAACTCTGTCACCGTTTCGGGGGTAAATGCTGTTCCGGCGCCAGGCTCTGATGGGAGAACATAGCGACCGTTGTCGACCCGCACGGGAACCCGCAATTGATCGTGTAGGTGATCGACGTATTCGATTTCCATACGGCTTGGCTCAGGTGCGAGAGCGACCGCGTGGAAGTAGGCGTAGTGCTGCACTGCCTCGCACAACCCGACTCCTCCGGCGTGTGGGATGACGTCGACCCCTGCGTGCGCCGCCATCAGCATGGTGGCGAGAAGGTCGTGGACGCCGGCCATTCTCGTGGCGTCGATCTGCAAGACGCTGATTGCGTCGAGTTGGAGAAGTTGTTTGGCCATGACCGGGCTGGCCAGCATTTCGCCGGTGGCGATCGGAACTGGATTCACGGCACGAGCGATTTCCGCGTGGCCGACCATGTCGTCGGGGTGAGTCGGCTCCTCGACCCAGCGTAGGTCGAACTCCTGCAAGTTTTCGATGGCCAAGATCGCGTCCGGCACACTCCAGAACTGGTTGGCGTCAACTGCAATATTGATGTCCGGACCGACCGCTTCTCTGGCCAGGGCCAGCCGCCTTCGGTCCTCTTCGGAGTCGGCGCCGACCTTGAGTTTGATGGTGGCGAAGCCGTCGGCGACGGCCTCGGTGCAGAGGCGAACCAGCTTGTCGTCGTCATAACCGAGCCAGCCCGGTGTTGTTGTGTATGCCGCGATGCCTTCGGCCTCCAGGGAGGCCACACGACTGGCCCGATCGGGAAGGCGTTGTTCTAGAAGCTCACGGGCCTCGCCTGGATCGAGATAGTCACCGATGTAGGTCCAGTCGACGAGTGCGACAACTTCGGCCGGACTGAGAGCAAGGAGACTGGCCCATAGAGGTCGTTGTTCTCGCCGTGATCGAAGGTCCCAAACGGCGGTCATGATGGTGCCGATGGCCATGTGCATGATGCCCTTGTCCGGTCCGAACCAACGCAACTGGCTGTCCCATAAGAGCTCCCGGTTGACCGCAGCCGGGTCGTCGCACATCCCGTCGACATCGCGCCCTATCAACCGACCGGCCAGTGCTTCGATTGCCGCGGCTTGGATGTCGTTGCCCCGACCGATGGCGAAGGCGAACCCGTGGCCGGTGAGGTCGGTGTCGGACGTAAATAGCTGGAGGTACGCGGCTGAGTAGTCGGGATCGGGGTTCATGGCGTCGGAGCCATCGAGCTGTTTGCTGGTCGGATACCGCAGATCGACGACGGATGAACCGGTGATCGTGGTCATGCTGCGCTCCGATCGGCACCTGAGGGGGTGCCCAGTGGGTTGGTGTGGGGGAGCTGGGTGGGTTCAGCTCGCCGGTGCTACTTGAACGCGAGGGCCTGGGGCTTATGGCCGAGCTGCGACGAGATCTGGCCCGCAATTTCAGTCAGTACTTCCAGCGCAGTTTCCTCGATACTTTCGGAAACCCGCGCCGACGGGATAGATACGCTGACACCGGCGACGACACTTCCGGTCACGTCGCGGACCGGGACTGCCCAACAGCGGACCCCAAGTGTGTACTCCTCGTTGTCGACGGCGAAGCCCTGGGTGCGGATGTCCCTCAACAGTTGTCGGAGGTGATCCATGCTCAAGATGGTTGTATCCGTGTACTTGGTGAGTTCAACCCCTTCCAGGCGCTCGTCGAGGTCTGCCTCGTCGAGGCCGGCGAGAAGGACCTTCCCGATTCCCGTGGCATAGGCAGGGAGTCTGGCGCCGACGAAGGAAACGAGCTTGAGGTTGTGGCTTGAGTCCACCTTGGCGACGTAGATGTTCTCTGTGCCGTCAAGTACTGCGAGCTGCACGGTTTCGTTGAGACGCTTTCCAGCTTCCTCGAGGTACGGCATCGCGAGCTCAGCGACTTTGACACTGGAGTTGAAGGCCTGTCCGGCCTCCCAGATGCGAACACCGATCCGATACGCCTGAGTGTGCGGGTCGAACTCAAGGTGGTTCCGGTCGGCCATTGTCCGAAGTAGCCCGTACAGGCTGCTACGGGGCCAGCCCGTGAATTCCTGGAGCTCTGTGAAAGTCACGCCATCGCGGTGTTCGGTGAGCAACTCGATCAGGGTGAGCACCCGATCAGCGGACTTGACCGGAACGATTTCCAATTCATCTTTCGGGGCCGTCATTGGCCTCGCCTCATTTCGTGTCCGCCGCGCACGGCCGTCTTTCTTGTCAGCGTATGGCGCAGGGCGAAGCTCATTGTGGCCAGACTACCCGTATTCAGGAACATGAAGTACAATTCACGCCTGTGATAGATGGAATTGATCGGTGGGTTGGAGAGCTCACGTGAGCAAGGAAACCCGTCTCGACGAAACACTCACACTTGACCCCACCGGCGGCCGAGCCGTCTACTGACGAGAGTCAGCAAGATGAAGCAAACCGTCAGGTCTCAGGTGCTTCACAGTCGTGAACCACGCTTCATGTGGCTGGACAGATCGACGAGAGCTGGTTAGGGTGAGCGGCCATAGCCGGTCGGAAGGCTTCCGGACTGGTAATGGAGGAGGACAGCTATGACGAAGTCCAGGGAACAGTTCACGAAGTTATTCGCGGTCATATTTGCCTTTGCGCTCATCGCGGCGGCCTGTGGAAGCGACGACGATGAAACGGTCGCAGCCGATGAACCTGCAGCCGATGAACCTGCAGCCGAAGAACCAGAAGCCGAAGAACCAGAAGCCGATGAACCAGAAGCCGAGGGTGGATTCGCGCTTGAGGTGGATGGCACTGACTATTCGTTGGCGGGCCCTCCCGGAGGCATCCTCGGAGCACTTCCGCCCGACGAAGTGTTCCTCTGGAAGTACAACTTCGATACCGGAGTATTCGAACAAGACGGCGATGAGCCGGCCCCGCCATTCGATCCCTCACCGAGAACAGCTTCTGAGGACTTCCAAATCGGTTGGTCAAATCCCTTGGCAGCTATTGAGTTCTCAACTCTGCTTGAAAACTCGACGATACGCACCGCCGAAGATGCCGGAGCCTCGATTGTTGGCAACTGCGATATCAACTTCGATCCGGTCAAGGCTTTGGAGTGCACCGAAACCGTGCTCCAGCTGAATCCCGACGCCGTGGTCTTCCCCAATTGGTTAGAGTCGGCGGCTGAAGCCTCGATGGCGCTGTATGACGAAGCCAGAGTGCCGGTTGTGAACATGGACGTGTTCCACCCGAATGCGATCTTCTTTGGTGCTGACAACTTCACTTCTGGTGCCATCAGCGGTATCAACGTTGGCTTGTACGCACAGGAGACTTGGGATTGTGAGGACGTCTGGATTCTGCTCGGCGAGAACCTTGCATCTGGCGCGGCTCCCGACTTGCGTCTCCAAGGATTCCAGCAGGGTGTGCAGGCGATCTGTGATGTTCCTGACGATCAGGTTGTCCGTATTCCCGTTGACGGGAGTGGCGAACAAGGACTCCAGACAACCTCCGACTGGCTGACCGGCAATCCCGATGCAATTCATCCGGTGGCTGCTTCGCTGGACGACGTGGTCACGGTTCCGATGTCACGTGCCTTGGAGCAAGCTGGCCGAGACGGTGTGGCATCTGGGCAGGGCGGCGAGCTCAACGCGATCGAGCGGATCTACGAAGGTCCTACGGAGCAGACGAAGTTCCTTGGCACCACAGCGTATTTCCCGGAGTTCTATGGTGACTTCGCCGTAGCGGCGCTGATCGACATCCTGGAGGGCAAGTCTGTCCCCCAGGAGATCCACATCAGCCACGTGTACCTCGACCGTGACAATATTGCTGACTTCTATGGCGAAGACGGTGTATTGATCGGCGATCTCCCCTCTTGATCGCCGCTTTGATTTCGCCTCGTCCTCAGCAGCGTTGAGGGCGAGGCGAAATCGCTGGATTATTCTTTGCTGTTTCGTCATGACAAGCGATCGCGGGCGGCAAGCCTGCACCATCACTCGATTCGTAGAGGCGTTACCACAATGATTCTTGAGATCAACGACATCACGAAGTCGTTCGGAGCTGTCGATGTGCTCAAGGGTGTCTCGATGTCTGTTGACTCGGCCCAGTGTTATGGACTTGTGGGTGACAACGGAGCTGGCAAGTCAACGCTGCTGAAGGTCCTCAGCGGCGTGCATCATCCCGACTCTGGGGAGATTCGACTCGAAGACCGGGTCGTGGACTTCAACGCAGAAATCGGTGCTCGTCTCGCCGGCATCGAGATGATCTTTCAGGATCTTGCGCTGTGCGACGATCTGGATGCCACCGCCAACATCTTCATGGGTCGAGAACAGCGAAAATCTACGGTGGGACGGTTTGGATTCCTCGATCACGAGGGTATGAAAAAACAAACCGAAGAGGTGCTCGCGTCGCTCGGGACTGACTTACCGGCCGACCAGCGAGTGCGAACTCTTTCGGGTGGACAACGGCAGCTCGTCGCAGTGGCACGCGCTCTCGAATTTCAGCCAAAGCTCTTGCTCATGGACGAGCCGACTGCGGCGCTTTCCGTCGACAAAGTGGGCGTCCTTCTCGAGCTCATTGAGAGACTCAAAGCACGTGGTGTCGCCATCATCTTGGTGAGTCACCGTTTCACGGACTTGATTCAAGTCTGCGACAAGGTCGGTGTGCTCGTGCACGGCAAGATCGTTGATGAATTCGAAGTGGCCGGGCATTCGGTCGACAACCTCACGACACGTATCGTGCGCCGCATGAGCGGCCTCGACCTCGATGGGGAAGAGTGAGATGACCACCCAAAACGTTTCGGCCAATGGACGAACGGCGATCGGCCAGCAGTTAGTGAGATGGGGCCGTCGGCCGTTTCACGATATTGGCGGCGGTCTCCTGATCGCATTGGTGATCGAGATCATCGTCTTCTGGTCGCTGTCGCCGAACTTCTTAACTTTTAACAACATTACCGATGGAATCGGTCGAGGCATGGTTGTCATCGGCATCATGGCCGTGGGGCAGACCATCGTCATTATCGCAGGGGGATTTGATCTTTCTGTAGGTGCTGTGTCTGCCGCGGCTGCCATCACAGCGGCGTCGTTGTCCAATTCTGGCGCGCCGTTCCTCGTGGCGGTACTCGGTGCCATGGGTGTGGGGCTGGGCGTTGGAATTGTCAATGGTTTGATCACCGGGTATGGACGGATCAATCCCCTGATCACGACCCTCGGGATGCTCTCGATCGTTCGAGGCCTTGCGCAGCTCCTTACCGGTGGTCGCGAGAAGGTCATCGACAGTCGCACGTTCTTGGACCTGGGCATCAACGACACGTTCGGGATCCCCAACATTGTTTGGATCCTGTTTGCCTGCTTTGCCTTCTTCGGATTTCTTATTCCTCGCACGAAATTCGGCCGGTACGTGTATGCCATTGGGTCTAATGACCGCGCGGCACGACTGGCGGGAGTGAGAATCAACCGCTGGCGCCTCGTGATCTACGGTGCCTCAGGAATGCTTGCTGGGCTCGCCGGAGTCGTGACGACGGTGCGCCTTGGAACAGCGGCTCCTAACTTCAACACTGGGTCTGAGCTCGCCGTTATCACTGCCGTGATCTTGGGCGGAACGAGCTTGCAGGGAGGAAAGGGTCGGCTACTAGGGACCTTCTTCGGACTGCTGTTCATCCAGATTCTCAGAAATGGACTTGTCCTGCTCAGCGTCCGTTCGTTCTGGCAACTGATCGCTATCGGAACATCTCTGATCGCTGCTGTTCTCTACGACGAATGGCGCCGGACCGGGCTGACCCGAGGTTGACCAAGGAGAAGTGCCGTGTCTCGACGTTTGTGCCATGTGTTCCGAGTTCGGGACCCAGAGAAATACGCCGATGAGCATTCTTCCGTGTGGCCTGAGATCGACGAGCTGCTGAGGTCGCTCGGCTTCACGAACTACGACATCTACCTCCACGGTGACCTGGTCATCTCATTCATTGAAGTCGAGGACTACGAGGCGGCTAGCGCTCAGTACAGCGCACATCCCGATGCCATTCGTTGGGAAGAACACTGGGGAGATCAGCTCATCGTCGGAGAACTCGAGGAGGGGACTGATTGGCCCATGCCGCTGAGGCACGTTTGGAGTCTCGACTCCGCGGGGTCAACGTAGGCGCGCGGTGACGCACTCAGGCGAACAATCAATCGACCCGCTACTCGATCTCGACTACCGAGTCCGCCTATCGAGTGGATCAGATCTCGGAATCGCGATCGTCGGTTGCGGCGGAATTGTCAACTACGCACACTTGCCCGCGTATACGGCTCACGATCTCAACATCGTTGGCTGTTTCGACCTGAACCCTGAGGTCGCGCAACGTACCGCAGCCGACTTCAACATTCCTCGCGTGTATGAGTCGGTCGAAGAGGTGGCGAACGACCCGGACGTAGTCATCGTCGACGTAGCGGTCCCTCCATGGGAGCAGCTGAACGTGGCCAGGAAGCTCATCGCCGCGGGCAAACACCTGCTGTGTCAAAAGCCATTGTCGAACGTGTTTGGCGAGGCGGTCCAGATAGTTGACGCCGCCGAGGACGCCGGAGTGTTACTCGCGGTGAATCAACAATTCAGGTGGAGCCCGCTGATCAAGGCCTCCAAAACGCTGATCGACAAGGGTTGGATTGGTCAGCCGACAGAGGTGAGCATCCAAGAGAGCATGCTCAGCCCCTGGCATCTATGGCCCTGGCTTGCCAAGTCACCTCAGCTCGAGATCATGTATCACTCCATCCACTACCTCGACGGGCTGCGGTATCTGTTCGGCGACCCCGAATGGGTGACGAGTCGCCACACTCGTTACCCCGGCGAAGATC
Organism: uncultured Acidimicrobiales bacterium; assembly: GCA_905479685.1. Taxonomy (GTDB): domain Bacteria; phylum Actinomycetota; class Acidimicrobiia; order Acidimicrobiales; family SHLQ01; genus SHLQ01. The sequence continues at coordinate 7,396 of CAJQNJ010000081.1, read as the reverse complement.
GTGTTGCTGGCGAGACCAAGACCATCACGGTCCTCGACTACGAAGATGGACTGCAAGCGCTCGTTGCAGTGAACCACTCGAACCACAGCGATGACATCTATGGGCTCGTACGATTCCTCGGAACCGAAGGGGTGATCACCGGCACGATGGGTCTGTCCTACGACTACCCCGATGGACGCGAGGACACGTTGGAGTGGTCGGGTTCAGCGCATTATCCCGAACACCGATTCGAGGCCAAGCTCGAAGGCAAGTGGATACCCGATGCGTTCATCGGCCCCATGGCATCACTCATCGACGCCGTGAGAGACAACGGAGTTCCCCCCACGAATGGGCGCGACAACCTCAACACCCTGCGGATGGTTGGGGCTGCCTACCTCTCGGCCACTGAAAACCGATCGGTTCGACCGGAGGAAATCGGCTGAGTAGTTGGTCGAGATCTAGTCGAAGATGGCTTCGTTGACGGTTACGCCGAGGCCAGGAAGCGGATCGATTGCGATACGCCCGTTCGAAGGCTTCGGTTCCCCGATGAAGATCGGCTCCATCTCGGAATCGGGTAGGTCGGCCCAGGCGGGCAACGGGAAGTACTCGATCATCGGGATGGCGGCGTCGGCCAACGCGAAATGAATGTGCGTCATGCCGTAGGCGTGTGGAATTACGCTGATGCCCGCGGCTTGGGCCAGGGCCGATATCTTGCGGCCTTCGGTGAACCCACCGCAGCGACGCAGATCGGGCTGGATGATGTCCATCGCCTCCTTCTCGATGATGTTGAGGAAGCCATACTTGGTGTATTCGTGCTCGCCCCCCGAGATTGGTATGGACGTCTCCTGGCGGAGTTTGGCGTAGCTGTTCAGGTCGTCGGGAACGAATGGCTCCTCTATCCATGCCATGTTGTACTTCTCGAGTCGGTTGCACATCTTCTTTGCGTAGTTGAAGTTCCAACCCATGTACGCGTCGGCCATGATCTCGATGTCGGGTCCGACAGCGTCGCGGACATTGGCCACGTGGGCTTCGTTCTCAGCCATCCCTCTGACGCCGTCGCCCGGTCCAAAGGGAAACCGCATCTTCATTCCCTCGTAGCCCTCGGCGACGTAGGCCCTTGCCTCCTGCGCAACCTTGTCGTGGCCGACCGGGTGCAGAGCCGACGCATAGACCGGGATCGAAGGATGTACGGGCCCGCCGAGCAGCTCGTACACCGGCTTGCCGGCAGCTCGACCAAGGTTGTCCCACAGCGCTATATCGATTGCACTTATGGCTTGCAGAGCAATTCCCTTGCGTCCGTAGGGGAGAGAGGCGCGATACATGCGGTCCCAAAGTCCCTCGACGTCGGATGCCTCGGAACCGAGGACCAGCCGGCTGAGGTGATTGTCGATGACAAGAGAAATCGCGCCAACACCGTCTTCACACCATCCCTGGCCCACAACGCCATCGTCGGTTTCGATCTCGACGACGGCCATGCGGGAGTCCCAGAACCATGAGCCGCGGGTGTCTTGGTACTCGGGGTAAACATCAAGGGGGGTAACCAGCGGCAAGGTCTTCTCGCGCTCAGCCAAGTGGCCCCAGATCGACCGGGGCGCATGACGAACGGTCACTCGTTTGATTGTCGACATGGTTAACTCCTACAGTTCGTTATTATCGACTTCTAAATCCGGTAGAAGCGCTCGGCGTTCTTCCAGAAGAGCGCATCTGTGTCGGCCTCTGACCAACCTGCGGTTAGCTCGCGGTACGCGTCAACGACTGTGCCGTAATCGCTGTAGAGGCGGTCGACCGGCCAGTTGGACGCAAACATGCATCGCTCGACTCCGAAGGCCTCGATGGTTGCCAGGACCCACGGGCGAATACTCTCGACGCTCCAAGAGTGATCTGCCATACCCAGCCCGGAGATCTTGACCGCCACATTGGACGCTCCAGCGAGACCCTTCATGGCCTCTAGCCACGCGTCGAAATACTCCCTCGAACGTTCCAGCGGCATCCCGGCATGTCCCAAGATGAACTGGAGGTCGGGGAAAGACTCTGCAGCGCGGCGCGCGCCTTCCATCCCCTCCCAGGTTGAGTTGAGGTCGTAGAGGTAGCCGAGGTCGGTCAGCGCCTGGAGGCCGCGCCCGAACTCTGGCGTGAGCAGATCGTCGCCTTGCGCAAAGTTGCGCACACCGCGCATGTTTGCGTGCTCTCCGTGCCGCTCCAGCTCGGCCCGAGCGGAGTCCGAGCTGAGGTCGGTCTTGGCAATAATGCCATGGGGAAATCCGTGTTCGTCAGCGATTCCTTGCAACCAGGCTGTCTCCCATACCTGATCCGCTCCGCCATATTCGGCCTGTACGTGCACCGACTTGGTGACGTTGCTGCCCTCGAAGTCAGCGAGGAGGTCGCCGATTCGGTAGCTCCGGCGGATGGCTGAATAGTCGCCCACGATTTCGGTCTCTGCCGGATCCTCTTCCTCAAGCCACGTGTAGGTGCCTTCGTCGAGGTCCCACATGTGGTGATGGCAATCGATGAATTGGTCAGTCATGGCTTACCCCTTCCGGACGAGAACGTCACTCGCCCGCTATTGCTTGACGTTGGCCCGTGCGGGCCGATATGTATGCCGCTTCAAGGAGTCGAACTACCTCAGCGGCCAATGGCGCCGGCGAACGGTTCTCGTCGCGGCCGAGGATGATGTCGACGAGATTGTTGACCGGAGCATCGACGGGGTAGTCGCTCGAGTACATGGCCGACTCAGACGTGTCGGGACCGTCTGGATTTTGTTCCACAGAGCCGTCGGCTCGAAACAGCGTCAACTTCGAGTTGGTCAGATCGAAGAAGATGTGACCGTCGACCCCGTACAAACGGAACTCGAGAAGCTCTTCTTGGGTACGAACGCTCGATCCGGTCGAGCCGATTGTGCCGAGGCAGCCCCCTTCGAAGCGCACGGTCAGGGCATCGACGAGATCGACTTGGAGATCTCGGTTTTCCATGAAGGCGAACACGTCGGTTGGCTTCAACCCGGTCATGAGCAATAGCAAGGCCGCCGAATGGGTGATCTGCACGATTGCCTGGCCTCCGCCGGACATCGCTGGGTCACCGTAGGTGTCGGTTCCCGTTGGTGTGACTGTGAAACCAGCCGATGCTGTGTCGGCAACCAGGCCGGCGTCGCCGCGGAAGAGATCCCACACAATCGAGGCGAAGAGGGAATGCACGTAGAGCAGCTCGCCGATCTCGCCGCTCGAAATCCAGTCCCTGGCCGCCAGGACCTGTTGATTGTAATGCCAGGGGTAGCCGACCACGATTTCCAGGTTTCGATTTGTGGACTCTTCGAGCAGAGCTGCAGCGTGCCGGGATTCCACAACCATTGGCTTCTCAAGCATCAGGTGACATCCGGACCGAAGCGCATCCATGGCCACGTCGAAGTGAGCGGTGTGCTGAACCGCGATCACGACACCATCGAGTTGCTCGTTCTCGAGCATCTCGCGATGGTCGGCGTACGACGCCGCGGGCGCAAAGATCGAGGCCGCCCGATCCCGCTTCTCGTCGATCGGGTCTGCGATCGCGACGAGCTCGCAGTCGGGGTTAGCGACGATGGCTGGCAGGTGTGCCTCCGTTGCCCACCAGCCGGCGCCGATCACTCCAATTCTTGCTGCCATGCCAACCCTCGATTCACTACCGTGAAACATACTTCATGTATCTGCGCCCGGACAACTAGGTTGGTCCGGTGAGGTTCTGGTGCACGTGACTGCTCGTCGAACGTCATGTGTTGAGCCCCGAGGACTCGATTATTCGTTCGATCTGGTCGATCAGATAGTCGACGTGTGCCATGACCGATGGGCTTGGGGAGTTGGTGAGTGAACGCACCGTTGCCGATTCGATGAGGCCTCTGCGAAGCAGAGTCCGCTTCTCGATCTGGAGGAAGAACTCGAAGTCCTGCAGCGTGAAGTTGATGAACGGTAGCAGGGTGCCAAACAGGTCATGAGCCTTGCTGTGGTCGCCCGAATGTGCGGCGGAAAAGACAACATCGAGGAGGTCGGCGATCGCAACACCCGGCATTACGCCCTGGATTCCTGCGGCGATCCCTTCGAGCATGTAGAGCCCACCCCAACCTTCGAAGATGCTGACTCGACCTTCCACCCGATCGCGGATATCGACGAGCTTGTCGGTCATCATTGGGTCTTCGAGCTTCACGAATTGGAAGTTGTCGGCTCTATTGCTCAGCTCAACAACGAAATCAGCGCCGATTGATGTTCCGCCAGGGTTGAAGTCCTGAACCAGGATTGGACGCTGCGTAGCGTTGGCGATCGTCTCGCAATAGTTGAGGAGGTCGGGCGTTGATGCGCCGAACTGCCGAGGGAGAGCGAAGGAAATGACATCGGCTCCCAAGTCGTCGTACCGCTTCGCGAGTTCGGATGCGAGTCGCGCCGAGGCATGGTTCGCTTGGGCGATGACTGGTACGCGGCCGGAGCTTGCCTCGACGGCGATCGTGACGACCTGATCGCGTTCCGCCTCGCTGAGCTTGTAGAACTCACTGCCGTAGGCTGGCGAGCACATCGCGGCGAGCTCCTTACCGGCGACCCAGTCGACGACGTTGCGCAGGGAATCGACGTCGATTGACTCGTCTGGGTGGAACGGTGTTGGTATGACGGGAACCACCCCGTGGATGGAAACAGTGTTGCTCATGTAATCGCCGTGAAGCCGGGTAGGTCCAGTGTCGCTCCAAGGCCTGGTTCATCCCCGAGCATCAGCTTTCCATCGACGGGTATGGCTGTTCCATCGAAATGAGGCGCCTCATCGATCCGGTCCCAGACCGGGACCGGGAAGTACTCGACCATGCCGATCGCTGTGTCACTGGTTGCTAGATGAAGCGTCGGCGTGCCGTAGGCGTGGGTGTACACCGGAAGCCCGGCCGCTTGCGCCAAGGTGCACACACGTTTCGCCTCACTGAAACCACCTACCCGGCCTATGTCGAACTGGATAATGTCGACCGCCTCCGCCTCGATCAGCTGAGAGAACCCATAACGAGTGGTCTCGTGCTCGCCCGCTGCGATTGGGACCGGCGAGTCACGCCGCAGGGTTGCGTAGTCTCTGATCTGATCCGGCAGTAGCGGTTCCTCAATCCACTTCATATTGAACGGTGCGAGCATGCGACACATGGTCCGCGCATACTCGAGGTCCCAGCCCATATACGCGTCGGCCATGATGTCGACGTTGTCTCCAACGGTTTCGCGAAGAAGCTGCACGAGCTCGGTATTGCGGTTCATTCCCTGGCGTCCGTCAGCAGGTCCGTGAAGAAATCGCATCTTCATGGCTTTGAATCCGCGGTTTACGTACTCAGCGGCCTCGCGAGTGAACTCGTCCTCGTTGGTGAAGTGCAAATGGCTCGCGTAGATGGGGACTTCATCGCGAGCTCTCCCGCCGAGTAGCTGGTAGACGGGCTGTCCGAAGTGCTTGCCGGCGAGATCCCACAAAGCAATGTCGATAGCACTAATCGCGTAGAGGGCGGGCCCTTTGCGGCCGTAGGGCATCGTGCTGCGATACATCTGGTCCCAGAGACGGTTGCGGTCGAGCGGATCGGCGCCGATCAGCAGCCTGCTGAGATGTTCGTCAATAATTACGCTGGTGGCGTGTGAATAATCTTCACACCAGCCGGTTCCCACGAGTCCATCTTCGGTCTCGATCTCGACGACACACATCGCTTCGGCAGGAAACCAGCTCGACAGTGGATGCCGATACTGCGGGTACGTTGCCATCAGGGTTACGAGGTGAAGCTCATCCTGACGGGCAGCAAACTCGCCCCAGAAGGACATGTTGATGTGCGAAACCTTCACTCTTGCGATTTTCATAGTGCGACTTCCACCTCTGTGAACTTTCTGAAACAAGCCGTCGGACGATGGATCGCCAGCGCCGTTTCGACTATAGTGTTCAGAGGAGTGAAGTCAAGTTCACAAAGATGAACTCCTGTTGGAGGTAATAGCCATGGGTTCGATCTGGTCATTCAACGAAGAAGAGCTCGAGTTCTATCGTCGCGAGGGATGGCTGTTGGTCGAGGACGTGCTCTCACGTCGCGATCTATCGGAGCTTGATGGCGCGATACAGACGGTGGCAGACGCGGCGTTCGTTGGCGACAACGAAGCCACGTACGTTGAGTTCGAGCCAGACGACACAAGTAGCAACCCGGCCCTACGGCGGATGCTCGATCCGTACGCACGCCATGAGGCCTTCCGGGCAATCGCTCACGATGCCCGCATCGTCGACCGGGTCGAGTCTCTGCTCGGATCGGACCTGGACCTCCAACACAGCAAGCTCAATTTCAAGCCGGCCCACGTCGGCTCGTCGGTCGAGTGGCACCAGGACCTTGGTTATTACCCCCACACCAATGACGGGGTTCTGGCGGTGCTGATCTACCTAGACGAAGCGACCGAGAACAATGGTTGTCTCCAGGTCATGCAGCGTCAGCACAATAGCTATCTCGATCACGCGGCGCCCGGGGCCGCTTTCGCTGGTCGCATCATGGACGAGTCACTCAAGGACATGGAGCCACTCCCGCTGCCGGCTCGAGCGGGATCGGCAATCTTCCTTCATGGTCTTACGCCGCACGCCTCGTTACCAAATGAATCAAGCAGCGATCGTCGAACCCTCATCTTTGCCTATCGAGCCGGTGACGCATACCCGCTCTACTACGGCGCCGTGACCGTCGAAGACGAGGCAGACCCTCGTCCGGTGCGCGGTCGCCGAGCGCACCACGCTCGATTTGGTGGGCCGCCGCCGATCGTCCCGCGGATTGATGCCACGAGCTCTCTCTATGAGATCCAAGCGGTTGACCGTGTGCGACGAGACGACACCTGAGACCGAGTGATGCGAGCGATCACGGTTCGAGGATGATCTTGGCGTGATCGTTCACACCGGTTACCAGCGCATCGAACCAGTGGTCACCTTCTGACAGGTCGGCGTGATGGGTGAAACCATCGAGGTTGAGCGCCCGGGATGCAACCAGGTCGATCGCTTCTGTGAAGTCCTCCGGCGAGTAGGCGAAAGCACCTCTGAGCGTGACCTCGCGCCGGATGACGTCGGCAGCGGGAATCGGTCCGACCTCTTCATGAAGACCGGACAAGATGACAGTCCCCAGCTGTCGAACGGCACCGATCACGTCTTGACGGGTCGGGGTTGCGCCAACGGCGTCTACTGCGACGACGATCGAATCGGCTCCAACCTCGGCGTGAAGCGTTTGAACAAGGTCGCCCTCGGATGGATCGATCGCGATACCTCCCAGGGCCTCTGCCATGGCTCGTCGACCTGGCTGAAGGTCCGACACGTACACCGTTGCACCCCGTAGCACCAACGCCTGCAACGCGAACAGGCCGATCGGGCCAGCGCCCGCGATGAAGCACACCTCGCGATCGACGTCACCAGCGAGTTTGCCGATCCGTAGCCCGCA
>CAJQNJ010000080.1 GCA_905479685.1 uncultured Acidimicrobiales bacterium | reverse complement strand
AGTTTGGCACCCACCTAGGCACCCGTTTTCGGCATTTCGGATACGGCCCGGATGCTGTCCGAAGAAGGCTGGAAGCCGCGCACGCGGCCGCTCCAATCTCGAGGCACTCATCGCGGCGCTCGATTCCAGGTAGATCCCCTGGGTCGCCTGCCTAGTTTCCGGGGAGAATCAACATGTCGGGAATCAGCGCGAGATTCACGCCGACGTTCGGGCACATCATCTTTGCGGCCTTGCGTCGATGAACTGAAAGCTCTCCGCACCAAGCCACACATGGGCTTCGACCGCCTCCCACGAAGAGGCGGGCTAGTAATCTGCTGCAAACGAGCAGTTGAGGCGTCGCGCTGTCACGGGCCCAAAGTTCAGCGAAGATCTGATCGCAGATAGCGGCACACTGCGGCCGCATCGAGATCACCCATCCCATCGCGAGAAGCGTCCTCATAGACGGCAAGAGCCGCATCGAGAAGCTGAGTAGGCGCCCCTTGCTCCTCTGCATAATCTTTGATGATGCTGGCGTCCTTCACGATGATGTCGCGACGCCCCGCCGGCGGTTCACAACTATCCGCGACCATCATTGGGCCACGGATGTTCCACATCCCTGAGTTCGCCGCGCTGTCGCCTATGACCCGCTGGATCAGATCGGAGTCCATGCCCGCTGCCATACGAAGCACGTGTGCCTCGTCGGCCGCGACGTTGTGGACAGTGACCACAAGGTTGGCGATGTACTTCATGACCGAGCCGTGGCCGAATTCTGGGAAGTGGTACGAGGATTTCCCGATGAGCTCGAATAGCGGCCGAGCCTTCTCGACGCTTGTGCCTGACCCGGAGGCGAAAACGACCAATGTGGCATCGACCGCCTGATGGCCGCTGCCGCTTAGCGGAGCGTCCAGCAGATCGGCGCCGACGGTGGCCAACGCGGCGCGGGCTCGCAACTTTGCGTCCAGCGGAAGGGTACCCATCTCGACCACAACGAGACCTGGGGAGGCGGCGGCGACAAGCTCGGTGGCGACCTAGTTCAGGGCAGCGACTCTCGGCAGCCACAACAGAAGGACCTCGGACCCCTCGGCCACCGCATGCACGCTCTGTTCAGAGATTCCATCAATGTGACCTAGGGCGTCGAGCCGCGTTGAGTCGAGATCGAATCCTCACACCGTGTGCCAGCCCTCGAATAGGTGACCGGCAACCGCCGAACCCATCACCCCCAAGCCGATAATTCCAACGTTCATAGTGTTCCGACCACTGCCAGGGTGTTTTCTCACTGCTACCACGTGGGTCATGTCGGTCTGCCAGCACTCGTTGGGAAGATCAGCAGCGAATCGGGTCAGCGATGACTTGGGTCGTTTGCGTGGGTTGGGTGTAACGAGCCCGGCGGCGATGAGATGCCGGCGAATTGTTGAGATCGACACGACGGTTTGATGATGGTGCTCGAGATGCCACACCAATCGTTGCCGGACCGACGTCGAGCCCATCGTTACTGGGGGTTCGCCGCAACTCGACACCCGTGCCCGCGACGTGTTCGGTCGTCGCGATCGAGGTTCGAACGCGGCTTCACCCTCGATTCGGTAGCGGGCCACCCATCGCGACACAGTCGCTTCAGACAGCGAGAACTCGCGGCAACAGCCTGGGCCCGACCCTCAAGAACCACCGACAAGATGACCAACCGACGTTTCGACATCCACCCACATCAGCCGAACCCGCCTTGCACATGTCCTGAACTCACACACCCCCTCCGACACCATCAGAAACCCTCGGGGCGACGGACAGTTGTGCCCGGTGGTTTCCATGGTCGTAGAGAATCTCGAGGCCCGCAGCTTCGTAGAATGCGTTCGCGAGAAGCGAGACGGGGTGAAGTCTGCCCGACAGCGCCACCAGTACTGCAGAGCACCGCGCTCGAGATAGGGGGATTCGCCAGCTGGATTTGGTACGCGCTCCTCGTCGTCTAGTGAAGCTTGGCGTCAGTGGCGTGAAGTCGCTCAGCTAACTCGTTGGCGATTTCGCGAACGAGATCGGGGTTCTCGTTCAGGATCACGTCGAAGCGGTTGTGCGGGATGACCAGCACCATCATTTCGGTCTTGGCCTGAACAGTTGCGGTCGCTGGGCCGGTCACGAAAAAGCCGAGCTCGCCGAACATCTCGCCTTCGGCTATTTCGGCCACTTCGTTGCCATCGATCAGGACTGAGGCGGTCCCGCGCTCGATGACGTACATCTCGTTGCTCATGTGTCCCTGGACGATCAATGTTTGGCCAGCGGGGACCGTCGCTTCGTCGGCAGCGGACGCCAGATGGGAAATGGCTTTCTTGTCGGCGTTCTTGAACAGCGGGAGCCCCTGCAGTCGGATTTCCTTGGCATCGAACATGGTGTGGTCCTTTCTAGCGGAGAACTTCCGGGTGCAAGTTCTCGATGACGGTTGGTTCTGTCTAGCAGTCGATGGTGGCTTGGACGGCGGCGCATGCTTCGGCGAGGCGGGGTGGCTGCAGTGTGCAGATCTGGTCGACAAGGTACGCCTTGGGGACGACTCTGAGATTGTCGAAGCTCGCAACGCAGTCGGTGGGCATGCCATCGTCGGCCCCGAGTCGTAGTTCGGTGGGGATTCCTCTGATCGTGCGGGTGATGGGTGCGGCAAGGACGCTGTTGAGTACGGGGATGGCGGCGGATCGGGTCATGATGAGGAAGGGGCGTCGACCGATGTGTTCGATTTCGCCCCACCAGATTTGCCCTCGGTCTGGTGTTGTCACCATGGCTCGTCGAGGATCGCTTCGCGAAGCGATGCGAGTGCCGCGTGGTCTTCGGTTTCGGTTGGTGGTTGCCGTGTGTAGCCAGCGACGATGGCTTGGTCGGTCTGGCGTTGGTGTTCGAGTTTCATGATGGCTTCGATGCCGGCGCGGACTGCAGCGGCTCGGCTTTCGTATGCGCCGGTTTTGACGAGGTCGTCGAGGTCTTTGAGGAGGGACCCGGGAAGCCGGACGGCGATCTGTTCTGTGGCCA
>CAJQNJ010000079.1 GCA_905479685.1 uncultured Acidimicrobiales bacterium | reverse complement strand
ACGCCGTTCTGGACGGTGCAGGTGCTGGTCGACCTGGCCTTGCTGGTGTACGGATGGGCCGTCCTGACGCTGGAGCGGCCTCGGCTTGGACAGGAGTCCGCGATGGTCGCCCCTCAGCCGGTGCTCAGTGGTTCCCGGTCACAGCACCATCCGGGCCCCAAGATCCGGCAGTAGCCCACCCGCTGGTCCACCGGCCTGGAGCGATCGAGCGGTGTGGAAGGCACTGGTCCGCACACATCATGTCCACCGGCCTGGAGAGACCGAGCGGTGTGGAAAACACAGGTCCGCACACATCATGTCCACCGGCCTGGAGAGATCGAGCGGTGTGGAAAACACTGGTGGAGATGAGGGGAATTGAACCCCTGGCCTCCTCGATGCGACCGAGGCGCTCTACCAACTGAGCTACATCCCCATTGGGCGTCTCACTGTACCGTGCGACGGTCTTACTCTGCACCCTTTGGTTGTGCTGCCCGAACGCGAAAATGGCCTGCCCCTCGGTGGCGGAACCGGGGGCAGGCCTCGTTGAAACGGGAGGGGCGGAACCCCCATGATGTCTCAACGATCAAACGCCGAGAACGGGGGTCCCAGCGTCGATTTCCCGCAGTCTTGCAAAGCTCACGTTCGGCCTTCAAATTGCTGGACATGAATTTGGCATGCAACCTGCGTTCACCGCACGCGAGTTGCGCGATCATTCGGGCCAACGCCAGCCGACTCCTCCGGATTTTGCCGACGGCCAAGAAGCGCTAACTTCCTTGCATGCTCCGCCACGTCGTCATGATGCAACTCTCGCCGTCGATCACCAAGGACCAGCTTCAAGCGATCGTGGACAGCCTTCGGGCGCTGCCCGACGTCGTGCCAGAGATCCAGTCCTATTCGGTAGGGCTCGATATGGAACTTGTCGATGGAAACTTCGATCTTGTCGTCGTCGGCGACTTCGAAGATGTCGACGCCTTTCGCGGGTACAGCGCCAACGCCGACCACCAGCTTGTGATCGCGGAGAAAATTGCTCCATTCGTCCTTGGTCGATCTGCAGTGCAATACACCATGAGCTGACAGACGGACATGGACACCCCTGGCGGTCTGTTCGCGCTCGAGGGTTCGCTGTACGTGCCAAGTGAGTTCACTCGTGGACCGTGGCGCGCCGACGCTCAACATGGTGGACCCCCGGCCGCGCTGCTGGCACATATCTGTCAGCCCGAGGTAGACGACGACGAGTTCGTTGCGCAGTTCGCGGTGGAGCTGATACGGCCCGTGCCACTCACCCGACTCAGCTTTTCGGTGAGTCGCCACGAGGTCAGTAGCCGGGTCGCTCGGGTCAATGCGGAGCTAGCTTCCAAGGGCGAGATCGTGGCGCAGGCATCGGCCCTTGTGCTTCGCAAGGCTGAACTCGATCCGCCTGATTGGGTTCAACCGGCCAAGGTGGCACCGACACCGCCTTCGGTCGACGCCAGGGTGGAGCCGCCACGGTGGGCCAGCGGCGATCTGACCACGTATCATCGCAATGCCGTCGAGCATCGCTTCGCGGAAGGAACATTCCGCGAACCTGGACCAGCGGTCGATTGGATTCGTCTGCGGTTGCCCGTGATCGAGGGTGAAGAGACAGCCGGACTCGCTCGAATCGCTGCGGCTGCGGACTTCGGGTCCGGGATCAGCGCGGTATACGCCGCGCGCTCATCGTTCGGACTCATCAATGCAAACCTCGTGATGACGTTGCATCGGCCGCTCGTCGGGGAGTGGGTATCGCTCGACTCGACCACACACGTGGGGCCTCAGGGGACGGGAGTCGGAGTCACCGAACTTGGTGATGTCGAAGGTTCGCTCGGTGTCGCAACCCAGACTTTGCTTGGGTTTCGGACGAAGCGGTGATGGTACGGTCAGCTACTCGATGCGTTCGAGAAGTTCGAGTTTCGCGTCCTCGAGTTCGTCGTCATCGATCTCGCCTCGCTGATGCATGCGCTGAATCTTCTCCGTCATGGCCATCAGCTCAGGTGCCGAAAGACGGCCCTTTCCGACAAAAAGTCGTTCGACCGTGGTCAGGTCGTCAAGGTCGACCTCGATCGTGGGAAGTTCCTCGACGACCTCTTGGACGGGTTCGGGTCGAACCCCACCGTTGACGCGCGCGGCCTGCTTCTCGGCCTTCTTGGCCGCCTTTGCTCGTTCTCGCTGTAACTTTGCGAACGTCGTGCGTTGCTTTGCCATTTGGGAGTGTCCCTTCTGTCGACGAGCCAAGCGACATTGTCCCCAACGGACGACGGGGGCTCGACATTTCTCTCGGTTCGCAATCACGGCGGATGCCCAAGAGAAGATCTTCTCCTCACAGCTTAGGGAGCGAACAGGCGTTTTCGTCGTCATGACAGGTGTGACAAGTGCAAATACATCGCATGGTCCGGGAAATCCGCCTGTCTCGATGGCGCTCTTGGTGACCTGAGCGGGCCTACTAGCCTGGGAAGGACAGGAGCAGAGGGAGTCGACATGACGTACCGAGCAAGGTCGAGGCGTGAACGACAGTACTAATCGGCCAACCGTCATCATTCGTTCGTGCGCGTCATATGACTCTGACCGGATCGAGTCGATCGTCAGCGACGCACTTGACGCTCTCGATCTTCATCCGTACGGAAACACACTTGTGAAGCCGAACTGCGTTGCTGCAGGAGAGAAGTTTCCACACGCGTACACGCGGCCAGAGTTTCTCGAAGGAGTTCTGCGCGCCGTGAAGTCGCGTGCTGTCCCGGACACCGATGTGAGCCTCGGAGAACGATGCGGCATCACCGTACCGACGAGGTACGCCTATCGAGAAGCCGGCTACTACCCGATGCTCGACCGTGTCGGTGTCGAGCCCGTGCACTTCGACGAAGTTGGGCAGGTCGAGATACCGCTCACCCACGACACCCGGCTACGCGACGCGATCTACGTTCCAGAACCTGTTGCCAGCGCCGACTTCTTCGTCAACTGTCCAAAGTTCAAAGCACATCCTTGGACGACGGTGACCTTCTCGATGAAGAACTACATCGGGATCCAGGACGATAGACACCGACTCATCGACCACGACCACCTGCTCAACGAAAAGGTGCGCGACCTTCAGTTCGTGCTGCAGCCCCAGTTCTGCGCGATCGACGCCATCATCGCCGGGGAGGGTCGCATGCTCACGCCGCTGCCGTTCGACATGGGGCTCGCAATCTTCGGCAATGACCAGTTGGCCTTCGACGCCGTCTGCTGTCACATTATCGGGATCGATCCGCTT
>CAJQNJ010000078.1 GCA_905479685.1 uncultured Acidimicrobiales bacterium | reverse complement strand
GCGGGAAACGTCGCCACAAGGAAGACGACTGCAAAGGTCAGTGTGAGTTTGATCATCGAATGGCTCCAGATTCGTGGGTAACGCTGATGCGCTCCCAGTTTGAAACCATACTGCATGCTCGATGAAGCGGCGTCGAACCCGTGATCCTCAGTGGTCCGCGAAAAGGTTGCCGTGACCGTCGATCTGATCGGTGATGCCGTAGGTCGCGCTGTTGACCGCGATGACGGGTTTGTCGTGGCGCGGTTCGACAGTACGGGAATAGTTGATGCCCAAAGTGTCCCGCGCCAGCAACCGCAAACAAGCAGGGTTCGTTGACCGGTGCACCCTTCGCCGCTTGAATGCCTGGCTTCCCCTAGTGTCTAGGAAAGCGCCACAGGAGTGCGCCACTCGAAAGGTTTGGATTCGATGACGACATCAACCACAGAGCTCGAAGGCGCCAGCATGCGCACCGCTCGCAAGGTGATCCTTTGGGGATCTCGTGCGGTGGGCTATTTCGTGTATGTCTACATCTTGTTCGTCGAGATGATCTTGTTCTTCGGTTTCTTCTTCCTGCTGTTCGGTGCCAATCCATCGGCGAGTTTCACCGAGTGGCTGTATCGGAGCTTGGAGCGGGCCATGGAGCCGTTCCGCGGGATCTTCACGCCGATCGAGCTGGGTACGACCTCTGGCAGCGAGGTTCTGTCGGTGTTCGATACATCAGTTCTGTTCGCCATGATCGTGTACTTGGTGTTGGGCCTCATCGTGCATTCGTTCATCGCTTGGCTCAGCACGCGTCTGTATCGGCTCGATGTCGAGGAGGAGCGGCTGCATCAAGAGGCGCTCTTCGAAGAGGCTGCTCGGCCCCAACCCGTGGTCGCTGATCCGCAAGCCGGGCTGACCCCACCTCAACCCTGAGGCCTGTCGGCTTCTGATCAGACGTCGAGCCCGACGAGACGGTAGCCGGCTCGCCAGCGCTCCTCGATCTCGGCCGTCTGACAGATGAGCATGTGGCTCTCGAAGAGCTCCATCTCGTCGAACCATGGCGGCCGCTGGGCGTTGTGCAGCGCGAGGTGGTGGTCGAGTGCGTCGAGGTCACCGAGCATCCCGAAGTTGATCGCGAGCTGTTGGTGAACGTAGGAGATCGGCAACCCGAGCATCGTTCGCAACACCGTGATCGACTCTTCGTGTCGGCCCAGGTTGAAGTTCGCTTCAGCCACGGTTTCGGAGCGGAGATCATCGCTCCCGTACGGGTCGAGGGCGACAGCGTGGTCGTACGCGTCGAGCGCCGCCGTCGGGTCGGCCGAGTACGCCAGGTACATCGCCCAGTAGCTCAGCACCTGCGCGCTGTTGGGATTGAGATCCAATGCGCGACGGAGATGCCGATGGCCAAGTTCTGCGTCTCCCCGTTGGCGACTGGCTTGCCCAAACGCCGCGTGAGATAGGTAGTCGGATGCGTCGAGGTCGAGGGCTCTGCGCCCCGCCGCCCAGGCACGGTCGACCGGTCGGTCACCTCGGCGCGATACGTCCCAGATCGACATGCCTTCGGCGATGCCCGTCATTGCGTGGGCTGGTGCGAACTCGGGGTCGAGCGCGATGGCACGGGCGTAGTGCTCGATGGCTTCGCGCACGAATGGACCCCGGCGCCAAATCACATGATTGCCGCGAAGGAAGTGCTCGTAGGCACTGAGGCTGCTGGTGGGCTTGCGTCGCGCGTGCTCACCGTGAGCATCGGCGATCCGACCCGGCAGAACCGCTACCACCGATCGCACGACGTCGTCCTGCACGTCGAAGATGTCAGCCAATTCACGATCGTAGTTATTGGCCCAAACCTGACGCCCGCTGCTTGCCTCGAGTAGTGCCGCAGTGACCCGAACACGGTCGCCCGCCCGACGGACTGTCCCTGTCGCGAGATAGTCGACGCCGAGGCGGGCCGCAGTTTCGGTGGGTGAAAGGCCCGCGTCCTTGAACGTGAACGACGAGCTGTGGGCGATCACGAAGAGCTCGGAGAAGGACGAGAGCGCCGTGATGAGGTCCTCGGCGATCCCGTCGGAGAAAAAGTCCTGGTCGGCATCACCACTACGATTCTCAAAAGCAAGAACGGCGATCGATGGGCGAACCGCGCCGACCTCGAGCGGTCTCGTCTCCTTCGATGAAGCAGCGGGGACGCTTCCCATGGGATGCCATACGTGTGTCCGCATCGGCGTGTCGACGTTCTTGAGCTCGTGGGTGCCACCGTCCACGAACTCGATGTCGTCTACTCCGCGGAGACTGTCGAAGGCGATCGCGGAGACACAGATGCCACCCACGGGAGCGATCGACTCGAGCCGAGCCGCAATGTTGACGCCGTCGCCGTAGAGGTCGTCGTTGACCACCATGACGTCTCCGAGGTGGACCCCGATCCGGAGTGTGATCGGTCCGCCGAGGTCAGCGATCGCAGCCTGGATCTCCGCTGCGCAGCGGACCGCCTCTACGACCGAGCCGAATTCGACCAGCGCTCCGTCGCCCATCAGCTTCACGATCCTTCCACCGTGGTGGCCCACGAGTGGATCGAACACGTCTTGGCGATGCGTTTCGAGCGCGGCGAGGGTCCCGAGTTCGTCTCGGCCCATCAACTGGGTGTAACCCACGACATCGGAAGCAAGAATGGCGACCAGCCGCCGGGCGGGAGTTGTCTGAGGCATGGTGATGGCAGTTTGGCACACCCACTTGTGCCTTCCGCAGTGGCGGCTTGCCACCGCGTTTGGTCATCGCCGATAGAACGATGCAACACCACCAGCGGCGGAGAAGGCTTGGCGGTTGCACTTCGTGGAATACTCGAGCATGAGCGATCTTGCAACAGTTCAGAGTGCCTACACGGCAATCCTGCAGCACTTCGTCGCCACGGGCCGAGCGCCACACTATGTGGAGCTGGCGAGCACCCTCGATATCGGCGTCAACGCGGCGCGAGATCTTCTGCGCGAGACAGCGAGAGCGTTTCCCGTTGGTGGCTCCTGGCTGTCGCACGACACGGACAACATCGAGTCGTGGGCTCCCTTCAGTAATATCCCGACCCACTATCTGATCTCGGTAGATGGTGCCCAGAAGTGGTATGGCCAATGAGGCATGGAGGTGCTGGCCGTGCGCTGGCTCTTCCCGGGACAAGAGGTCCAAGTCGATTCTCGTTGCCTCGACTGCGGTGAAGCCATCCGGCTTCGAATGAAGGACGATGAGATCCTCGAGGTCACTCCCGAGACGACCGTGGGCTACATGACGAGCCCGTTCTCTCGTTCTCGAGTTGGGTCCGCGGCCTTCAATTGAGGCCGAATGAATCTCTTCCGGTCGGAGGAGCATGTACGGGGATGGCCGTTGTACACCCGGGAGGTCGATGATTACGTCTTGCCTCTGTCGGACTGGGCGACAGTGTTCGGCTCTCCACTGTTCCGTAGGCGGCTCCAGCCGGACTATCTGACACACATCGATGAGTACGTGAACGACTACCGTGCAGCTCTCCAAGCGACGGGCAAGGCACCTCCGGCTCTGGATCGGGTTCTGACGACTGTCCTGTTCACGGACATCGTGGACTCGACGCGCCGGGCCGCTTCCGAAGGTGATGACGCGTGGCGAGACCTCTTGGAACGTCACGACGAGGTAGTCCGCGACTGCCTCGCGCACTTCGGGGGCCGCGAAGTCAAACAGACCGGGGATGGCTTCTTGGCCCGTTTCGAGAGCCCGGCTCGAGCCATCCGCTGTGCACAGCTGGTCTGTGAACGTGTCCGTGAGCTTGATCTGGAGGCCAGGGCCGGCGTTCACTCTGGGGAGTGTGAGGTCCGCGGGGATGACTTGGGTGGCATCGCCGTGCATATCGGCGCTCGGATAGCCGGACTTGCTGGTGCAGGCGAAGTCCTGACATCGAGGACGGTGGTGGAAGCGGTCACTGGCTCAGGGCTCGACTTCGACGACCGCGGTCTTCATGAACTGAAGGGCGTACCCGGCGAATGGGAGGTACTTGCGGCTATTCAGTAAGGCGACTCGAACGCCTACCGCCCTCGGAGGGTGGCAGGAAGACTCCCACTCCGACGACACGGCCGTCGGCCTGATCGCTCATGACGGCCCAGTGGCCCAGCGGCCGATCACAATGTCAGTAGTCGGCCCGGAGTGGGCTCTGGCCGAGCAGGGCCCGGCCGGCCAGGAGGGCGATGGCGATGGCGGTCAGGTTGCCGCTGAACCAGATTCCGTAGACCAGGAGTTCGCGGTCGCGCAGGGCCTTGTTCTCGTCGATGAGCAGGAGGCCGTACATGATGGCGGGAACCGCGGTGAGGGCCAGGTTGTAGACGCCGATGGCGATGGCGTACGCCCCCCACGGATCGAAGCGGCCGACTCCTGGCGTGTGGTCAGCCCAACGTAGGGCCCGCATCATGATGAAGCCGCTTCCTGCGGCGACGACAGCGGAGTAGATCAGCGAGACGCCGAACAGCCGGAGTTCGGAGAAGTCACCGACTGAGCCCGACGCACCGGCCCACCAGACCAGGGCAACCGGCCAGATCTCGATCAGGAACACCCCAATGCCCGCAGCCACGCCGGCCAACACGTGGGTCCGCTGCTTCATGATGCGGACCGTGCTTCGAGGATGACCTGGTCGATGACCGACCCGTCGGTGGTGATGGCCTTGAGGTCCATGACGTCGCCGTCGATTCTGGCCAGCATGAACTGCAGCGTCGATTCGGCGTGGGCGGTGAACTCCGAGCCGTCGACCCGGGTGAGCTTGGCCCCGGCGCCCGAAACGATCCACACAACCCCACTCTGCGGGGTGGTCCGTTCGTAGTGGTGATCGTGGCCGCTGAAGGCCACATCGACGCCGTACTCGATGAACAGGGGCTCGACCGCCTCACGCACGGCCAGGTGAGAGGCGTGGGCCCCCGACGAGTAGGGCGGCTCGTGCATCAGCGCCACCTTCCAGCGAGCGGTCGAGGCGGCGAGCACTTCCTCGAGCCACGCAATCTGCTCAGGGCCACCCTCGCCGGTGGCCAGCGGAATCGAGGTGTCGAGGACAAACACGTCCATGGGCCCGTGTGTCGCCGTGTAGTACGTGCCCGGCTTGCCGAAGCGTCGGACCTGGGCCTGGATCTCCTCGACCGCTTGGTCGCTCTTGTTTTCGCTGATCTCGTGATTACCAATGGCCAACTCCCACTCGACGCCGGCATCGATCAGGGGGGTGTAGGGCTCGACGAATACCTCCTCCCAGCGGCTTTCGAGGCTCCCGTAGTACGTGATGTCGCCGGCCAGCAGCACCAACCCGTAAGGCGTTTGCTGGTAGGTGCGAGCCATTTGTCGGGCCACGTCCATCTGGTTGCGGCCCCCGGTGCCGTTGTCGCCTAGCACCGCGAACGTGATCGCCTCGTTGGACGTGGTCCACGCCTCAGGCTCGAGCACGATGTCGGGAGGTGTGCCTGGGAAGAAGTCCTCACCCCACCGCAGCTTCTCGTACAGGAAGGCCCGGACCGAACCTCCGGCCACCACCGTCAGAGCCGCACCCCCAACCAGACCCATGACGCCACGCCGAGTGAACCCCACATCGGCCCCCTGGCCAGAACCGTCCTCGACGCCCACAACATCACCAAACCAGTCGCAAGACCCGAACTGGAAGGGACCTGAGTCCCGAAGATGGCGATCTCTACACCAACGCCCCAAAACCGCTGGATCTATTGAGCGGGTACGGGGAATCGAACCCCGGTATTCAGCTTGGGATTCTGTTTCGAACTCAAGTGGGAAAGGCCCGAGCTCGGTAGCTCTGGTCTTGTTTTCTTCTGCTGGCTCGATAGCTGATGCCTCGAGCTCAGGGTCGGACGTCCGACATGGCCGTGGCCTATCGTCGGGTATGAACGAGCCCGTAGTGAGCCGCATGAAGATCGGTGTTCAACTCCCAGAGGTTGAATGGGAAGTTCCGTTTCCGCAGCTGATCGAGATGGCCCGGGCGGCGGAGACTGTCGGGTTCGATTCGGTCTGGTACGGCGACCATCTGATCTATGACCTACCGGTGGGCGCTCGAGGGCCATGGGAGGCATGGACGACGCTCGCTGCGATTGCCGCGAGCACGGCGACAATCGAGTTGGGGCCCCTCGTCGCATCGACGAGTTTCCACGCTCCGACAATGCTGGCGAAACAGGCGGCGACGGTGGATGCGATTTCTGAAGGCCGGCTCATCGTTGGACTCGGCGCTGGCTGGAATCGGCGCGAGTACGACGCGTTCGGGTTTGCGTACAACCGCAGAGTGAGCAGGTTCGCCGAGGCCTTTACGATCCTTCGGACATTGTTGCGGGAAGGCGAGATCGACTTCCACGGCGAGTTCTATGACGCCGAACGGTGTGTCTTGCACCCCCGCTCGCCTCGCGAGAACGGGCCGCCGCTGATGGTCGGCTCGATCGGTGATCGCATGCTCGACATCACTCTTCCCCACGTCGATGCGTGGAACATGTGGTGGAGCCAGTACGGAAACAGTGTCGCCGGCTTCATCAAGGAGAAGGAGCGAGTCGACGGTCTGATCGAAGCGGCTGGTAGATCCGCTTCCGATGTCGAAGCCACCAGTGCTGTCTTTGTTCAACTCGAGGGCGGCGCGGGACGGCAGATGGGGGACTTCGTTCGTGACGATGACATACCGGCTCTCATGGGCTCCCCTGACGAACTCGCCGATCAGCTGCGAGAGTTCGAGGCTGCAGGAGCGGCTCACGTACAACTGTGCGTCGACCCGATAACCCGTGCGAGCATCGAGTGGCTGGGTGACGTGCTGAGCGAATTCCGGCGACGCTGAGGATCAGCCGTCTTCGATGATCGCTCGATTGCATCGACAACCGACGGGCCGCCATTCAGCGCCATCGGCCCTTTAGGAACATCAGCTTTGTCGCCTGAGAACGGTGCTCCATCCCAAGGCGACAGCCTCAGGACTGGGCGTTCCTTCGGCCAGTGCAGGCTGGAACGGTCATGTCGTCCCGATTTCACAAGCGGTCTAGGCACGGGCGAGGCACTGCACCGGATGACCACCCGGCAGGAATCGCCTCTGAGCTGGGGTTTCGTATGGAGCGGGTACGGGGAATCGAACCCCGGTATTCAGCTTGGGAAGCTGATGTTCTACCATTGAACTACACCCGCAATGGCGCCCACGGTAGCGTTCGTGGTGTCTGATCTGCACAACGGCTTGTTATCTTTTCCAGATGTTGTCCTCCCCCCGTTGGCGTCTCATCGCTGCGCTTGTGGTGCTCATTGCGTTGGGCGTAGCTGCTTGCGGTACCGATGCCGAAGAAACGGCTGAAGGCGCTACCACCACGAGCACGACTGCGGCGGTGAGCCAATCTTCGACGACAACAACTGAGGCGGTCGAGCCCGAGACAACCACGACGACCGAGCCTGAGACCCCCATCGACCCGCTCGTGGGGCTCCGCGACGATCTCACCGATATTCTCACCACATGGCAGGACGAGAACGGCTCCCCGGCGGTGTCGCTGTCGGTGCGGCTGCCCGGCGAAGAGCCGATCAACATTGCGAGCGGTGTCACCGACCTGGTCACTGAAGAACCGGTCACCACCGACGACTACTTCCGCATCGGCAGCATCACGAAACCCATGACTGCAGCGGTCGTTCTGCAGCTCGTCGACGAAGGACTCGTCGAGCTCGATGCGCCTGTTCGCACATACTTGCCCGAATGGCTCGACGGCTATCAGTACGCCGACGAGATCACGATCCGTCAACTGATGGATCACACCAACGGACTGAAGGAGTACGCATTGGACCCGGTGTTCTACGCGTTCTCCGGCGATCGCCTCGATACACCGATCGAACCCGAAGAGGTCATCGACTGGCTCGCGTCCCAAGAGCCGCTATTCGCTCCGGGTGAAGAGTACAGCTACGAGACCGGCGGTTTCCTCTCGCTCGGTCGAGTGATCGAAGCCGTCACGGGCAACTCTGCAGCTGCCGAGATGCGCACCCGCATCTTCGAGCCAGCGGGCGCTGCGAACATCTACCTCACGCCCGAGGAGTTCCCACCGGAGATGACGGTCAACGGCTATGGGCGCGGTCTCATGTACCTCGCGGCGACGGCGATCATCGGTCGACAAGACACCGAGCAACTGCGGATCGACGACGAGTCGGTGGCGGCGATGTTCTCGCTCCCACAAGAACTCTTACAGTCTGCGGGCTGGACCGGCGGCGGAAACGAAGCGCAGATGGAATCGGTCTCGGCCATCGTCACGGCGATGTTCGATGGAACGATCCTGAACGATGACCTCATCGAACAGATGACGACGCCGGTTCTCGACGTGAACTACGGACTTGGGATCAGTGTCGACGATCTCGACGGGGTCACCGTGTACTCACATGGTGGGGGAGTTCCAGGCTTTCGAAGTCAGGCGGGATACCTTCCCGATCACGACATCAGTTATGCAGTTTCGTCAAACCTCATCCCACTGCCAGAAGGCGCAGATGTTGGTGAGCTGCAGCGGCAGATCGTTCCAACGTTGGTTGCTGCGATCGACCAGTCAGCCAGCGCTGGGTGAGGTCGCCGAACCGACGGTGTAGGTGAAGCGGCGGCCGCCGACCTCGACCATCATGTTCTGCTGGAGGAGGACAGATTGCCCTGCACGGAGTCGCGTTCTCGTCTGTCGATGCTCGAGCAGGATCGTGTAGGTGCCGTTCTCCGAGTTCATGTCATGAAGCTCGACATCCCAGCCGACGGTCCGTATTTCGACCTGCACAGCTGACACGCCACCAGAGCCGTCATCGAGCCGGACGGCGGTTGCAGGCGAGCCGTCAATTTCGTAGCCGGACGGAATATCGGAACCAATGGCTGCGGGTCGATCAACGGGGAGAACCGCGCCATCATCGAAGGTCAACAAGCCGAGAACGGGTCGGTCACCCATCACGGTTTCGGCATCAGGGTCCGTGGCGATTCCACAGGTCCTGCACGCCGAATCGCCGGTGCGCGTGAGGTGACCGGCTGGACACAGGACCCCGCGCAGCTGAGGACGGGCTGGGGCAAGTGTGCCTGCGTCGGGTCGGGCCGGCGGTTGACCGGAGGTCGGAGGGGTAGGAGAGCCTGGCGGCGAGTCGGGCGCTCGGGTCGGCCCTGGTGCTTCTGGAAGAGGGAGTGGCGCCGCCGAGTTGTCACGGCGGTAGCGCTGATCGATTCGAGCGAACATTCCAGCGAGTGAACCCGATGTCGCCTTGTCCTCGGCCGGTGCTGGAGCAGGCCCCTCCGGAGCGGGGGTCTCTGGACGAGAGATGACCTCAGGACTCGGCATCGGGGGTGGGGTGGAGGCTGTCGTGGCCGTAAGTTCGGCCCAGCGACCCGACGCCGGCATGGGGCCAGCTGTGTTGTACAAGAAGCCGCCAGCAGGGATCACGCCATCGCGTAGAACACCAACGACAATCGATTCGGACTGACGTCCTGCGTGGATCTGTTCGACCGCTCCGTGCAGAGCCACGTCGATCCAGGTGTTCGAGTCGCGCCCGTTGAGAATCGTTTCCGATCCCTCGATCGTGATCGAGAGAGTGGTATCGCCAAAGACGAGCGCCGCAACGCGGTCGTCGTCGATGGAGACACACGCGAGGTTCGGGTGCCCCTCGAAGTCTGCGTCGGCAATGCTCGCCGTCAGCGTTCGGACGATCTCGTGCCACGGGGCGTTGGCCAGGGCATTCAATCGGACGAGGAGCTCGTTCAATCGAGTCTCTTCGCCGTTCGCAAAGGCGGTCAGGTTCGAAAGATGCGCGACGATTCCCTCACCAGAGGAAACATGTACGCCGCGGATCCCGTGATTCGCCGTCATTGAGTACTCCCTTGCGGACCGACAGTGGTGCTATCGGCGCAAATGTGCGCGAACCAAGGAATTCAAGGGTGCGCGCTGGCGGGGCCACGTCAACGCGCCGTCAGCCTTGTGTTCCCAAATCGGATCTGGTCTCCAACCCCGGCGAGCTTCGGCGTGTCCTGCTAGCAACTGTCCGGTCGCGCCTGTGCCACTCCTGTTCCGTTGCCAACCGGCGCCGGGGTCGTCTCTACGAGGACATCCATCTTCGAGCAGCACCACACGGGCAGACTCATGCGATGAAGACAATTGGTTTGCTTGGCGGAATGAGTTGGGAATCGTCGGTTCACTACGAGGAGCTCATCAATACAGATGTACGCGGCCGTCTCGGCGGGGTGCATTCTGCCGACCTGATCATCCGGAGCTATGACTTCGCCATGATCGAACGTCTCCAGGGAGAGGACAACTGGGAGGAAGCCGGACGAGTCCTGGCCCAGGATGCACAGCGGCTCGTTGCAGCTGGTGCCGAGCTCATCGTGTTGTGCACGAACACGATGCATCGAGTGTCCGATGAGATCGAGTCTTCGGTGGATGTCCCGTTCGTTCATCTGGCAGACGCGACGGCGATGGCCGTGCGTGCGGCCGGGTTGACCACCGTCGGGTTGCTCGGCACGCGGTTCACGATGGAGCAGACCTTCTATCGTGAGCGGCTGGAATCACACGGACTCGAGGTTCTGATCCCCGACGAGGACGAGCGCACGATTGTTCACAACGTGATCTACGACGAACTCGTGCAAGGAGAGCTCAATCGGGACTCGCGCGAACAGTTCCTCGACATCATCGATCGTCTCGGATCCCGGGGCGCCCAAGGTGTCATTGCTGGTTGTACCGAAATCGAGCTCTTGGTGACCGAAGATGACGTCTTTCTTCCCTTCTTCGCCACGACGCGTATCCATGCCGAGGCTGCCGTAGAAGCTGCGTTCTCGTGAGACCAACCTCAATTTGGCGGTTGATTCTGCCGATCTGACCTGGGTGGAAGATACATCGAGGCCGTCGAGGGCGATCCCAGAGATCGTCTCACGCGCTGCACTTCCTCTTCTGATCGTGCTGCTCGGCATTGCGCTGACGACGCTGATGGCCGTCGTGCAACAAGATGCCGCAAAACGTGAGCAGCGATTGATGTTCGAACAAGCCGTCGAGCGGCAGCACCTGACCCTTGACAACGCCGTCACCGGACATCTCGACGAGCTCGATGGTGCCGTCGATTTCGTCGCTGCGGTCTTTCCGAGCGACGTGGAGGAATATCGACGCTTCTTCAGTAGCTCGAAGCTCGTGGGACAGCTTTCGAACTTGGATCCCGGAGTGTTCGTCGTCGAGCCTGTCGCGCGCGCCGACGTCGACGAGCTCGTCGCCCGCGAACGAGCGCTCGGGAACGACGAGTTCGAAGTGACGTTGCTTCAGGAACCAACCAGCGACGACTACCTCATCGTCACCCGCACTGCTCGTGATGTGTCGCTCGGAGGACTCTCTATCGAGGGTCTGGAAGTGTCGAGCCTCCTAGCCGACATCCTCGGGGCCGATCTTCCACCATCAGGACAGCTGATCCAGGCGATCGACACCCGATCACTCCTGGCTCGGTTCTTGATCGGGAGCGAGGCGGACGCGGACGTGGCACAAGCCCCTGTGATCGTCGCGGTGACGCAGCCGATTCCTGACCCGACAAGCGATGAGCCTGTTGCATGGGTGATTCGAATGTTCGACCCGACGTCCCTCGTGACCGGAATCGAGACCGAGGTTGATCGTCGGCTCAACGTCGAGGTCTCGATGAATGTGCTTGGTGCACCGGTGATCCTGGGTGAAACCGACGAACCGCTGCTCTTCGGTGACGCACCGCTCGCTCAGGAGATCGTGACGAGTACTTCCGGACTCGACTGGCCCACGCGTATCTGGGCGTCCTCGGACTTTGGCGTCCCGACCGGCTTGGCCGATCAGGGTGCAACATGGACCTTCGGTGTCCTCGTGACGTCGGCGGTTGTCCTCGGGGCCGTATGGCGCGCAATCCAGGAGTTCCGCCTCAGTCGGGCGAACTTCGAACTCGAGCATGCTCGAACTCTCGCGTCGACTGATTCACTGACTGGTTTGCTCAACCGTCAGGGCTTCATCGACGGTGTCCGCGGGCTCGACCCAGGCGTCAATGGGACGTTGTTCTTCATCGACCTCGATGGTTTCAAGCGGGTCAACGACCGTCGGGGTCACGAGGCCGGCGATGCTGTGCTGCGCGAGGCAGCTGAGCTGCTCTCGAGCCAGTTCCGCGGAGTGGATTTGGTTGGTCGTTTCGGTGGTGATGAGTTCGCCGTCTTCACGCCCGAACTCGTCGGGGAGGATCACCATCAGGTTCTCTCCGAGCGGGTCATCAGCTCGTTGGTGGTGCTCGAGGACGATGTCAGCTGCAGTGTGGGAACGGCAACGAAGTTCGGATTCGACCACGTCGACGTGCTCGAGTTGATCCGGCGTGCTGATGCCGCGATGTACAAGGCCAAACAGCAAGGTGGCGGGCGCTTCGAGTCGAGTCGCCGAGGTCGCTAGTCGATAAATATCTGGCAGCGATGTGTCGGTAGCCTTCCGACATGAAGATCTCGATGACCATCACATACAGCGATGACCCTCTGAAGGCGGTTGCGCACGCACAGGCGATGGAAAAGGCCGGCGTCGACCAAGCATGGGTAGCCGAGGCGTACAGCTTCGACGCCGTCTCGACGCTGGGGTTCCTCGCCGCAAGCACCGAAACGATGGAGCTCGTATCGGGAATTCTTCCGATCTATACGCGGACACCGACGCTGATCGCGATGACCGCCGCAACGCTCGACTCGCTGTCAGGGGGGCGGTTTGCGCTCGGCCTCGGAGCATCCGGCCCACAAGTGATCGAGGGGTGGCACGGTGTCCCGTACGATCGGCCGCTCGGCCGAACCCGTGAGGTCATTGAGATCTGCCGCAAGGTCTGGAAGCGCGAACGTCTCGAGCACGACGGTCGGAACTATCAGATGCCCCTTGGACCAGACAAGGGGACAGGTTTGGGTAAGCCGCTGAAGCTCATCAACACACCGCTGCGAGAGGACA
>CAJQNJ010000077.1 GCA_905479685.1 uncultured Acidimicrobiales bacterium | reverse complement strand
ATCCCCTGGAGCAACCTCAAGGAGGTGTTCACCGACGACGCCGTCTTCGTCGACTCGGTGTGGGGGCGACACGAGGGAGTCGATGCCCTCGTCGAGTTCCTCGACAACTCGATGACCGGACTCGACACCTGGGACTTCCCGCACTTCTGGGAGGCGATCGACGGCGATCGGGTGTTCCTGCGCTGGAGCAACCGACTTCCGGGCGAGTTGCCCGACGGCTCGGCGATCGACAACTTCGGGATGTCCTATCTCGAATACGCCGGCGACGGGAAGTTCTCCTACGAAGAGGACATGTACTCCGAGAGTCATCTCCGCTTGACCATGAAGCAGTCGACCTGGGTCCCGAGCGCCGACATGGTGGCACCGCCCGCCGATCGCGACTGGGCATAGCGTCACCGCTGATGATCCGCCACACGGTCCTGCTCACCTTCGACGGCGTCGACGACGCGCTGATCCAGCGAGTGATCGACGAACTCCGCGCGATGCCCTCGCTCATCCCCGAGATCCAGACCTACACGGTCGGACGCGACCTCGGCCTCGCCGAGGGCACGGCGACCGTGGTCGCGTCCGGCGACTTCGCGACCGTCGACGACTACCAGACCTATTCGGGCCACCCCGAACACGTCCGAGTGCTCGACGACCACATCCGGCCCCACGTGACCGCGCTCACGCGGGCGCAGATCGAGATCTAGCGGCGCCGACCGCCAGCCCGCCACCTGCGACGAGCAGCGCGAGGCCCAACGCGGCGAGCGTCGCAGCATCGAATCCGGTGACGGCCAGCTCGCCGCTGTTGGTCTCCTGGGCACCCAGGACCTCCGTGGCCACCGTGGTCGGGGGCAACGTCACAGGAACCGTCGACGACGCCGACGGCGCAGAGAGTTGGACCGTCGTGGTCGTGCCGTCGGTCTGCGCGCCGGCGGGGCCGGCCACCGTCACGGTCAGCGCGACGGCCAGGAATGCCGCCAATGCCAGCCGCCTCACAATAGATCCAGCAACTCGAGCGCAGCGTCGGCGATGACGGTGCCAGGTGGGTAGACGGCCACTGCGCCCATCTCGATCAGCGTGGGCACGTCGTCGGGCGGAATCACGCCGCCGACGGTGATCTTGATGTCGCTGCGGCCCAGATCGGCCAGCTCGTCGCGCAACTCGGGCACGAGGGTGAGGTGACCGGCGGCGAGCGACGACGCGCCGACCACGTGGACATCGGCCTCGACCGCCTGGCGGGCGACTTCGCCCGGGGTCTGGAACAGCGGCCCGATATCGACGTCGAAGCCGAGGTCGGCGAACGCCGTGGCGATCACCTTCTGGCCACGATCGTGGCCGTCCTGTCCCATCTTCGCAATGAGAATGCGCGGTCGACGTCCGTTCGCCTCGGCGAACGCGTCGACCTTTTCGCGCACGGCGGTCACGGAATCGGCGTCGGCTCCCACTTCGCTTCGGTACACCCCTTCTATGGTTCGGATCGTTGCGACATGACGACCGTAGACCTTCTCGAGCGCGTCGCTGATCTCGCCCACGCTGGCCTTCTCGCGAGCCGCGTCGATCGCCAGCGCAAGCAGATTGCCGGTGCCGGCCGCAGCTGCGTTCGTGAGCGCGGTCAAGGCCGACTCGACTGCATCGGCGTCGCGTTCGGCCCGCAGCTGCTCGAGCTTCGCGATCTGAGCCGCCCGGACCTCGGCGTTCTCGATCTTGAGGACCTCGATGTCCTCGTTCTCGTCGAGGCGGTACTTGTTGATGCCGATCACTGCCTGACGGCCGGAGTCGATCCTCGCCTGCGTGCGCGCCGCGGCCTCCTCGATGCGCAGCTTCGGGATGCCGGCCTCGATCGCCGCGGCCATGCCGCCCATCGTCTCCACCTCGGAGACGTGTTCCCATGCCTTCTTGGCGAGCTCGTTGGTGAGCCGTTCGACATGATGACTACCGCCCCACGGGTCGACCGTGCGGGTGGTCCCACTCTCCTGTTGAAGGAACAGCTGTGTGTTGCGGGCAATCCGGGCCGAGAAGTCGGTTGGCAGTGCCAGCGCTTCATCGAGTGCGTTGGTATGGAGCGACTGGGTGTGGCCCTGGGTCGCGGCCATGGCCTCGACACAGGTCCGCGCCACGTTGTTGTAGACGTCCTGGGCAGTCAGCGACCAACCGCTGGTCTGGCTGTGGGTCCGCAGCGACAGCGACTTCGGGTTCTTCGGGTCGAACTGCTTCATCAGCTTCGACCACAGGAGACGGGCGGCGCGCAGCTTCGCCACCTCCATGAAGAAGTCCATGCCGATCGCCCAGAAGAAGCTGAGCCGCGGCGCGAACGCATCCACATCGAGCCCGGCCTCGATGCCGGCGCGGACGTATTCGACACCGTCGGCAAGGGTGTAGGCGAGCTCGAGATCGGCCGTCGCCCCCGCTTCCTGCATGTGATAGCCGGAGATCGAGATCGAGTTGAACTTCGGCATCTCCTCGCTGGCGAAGGCGAAGATGTCCGAGATGATCCGCATGCTCGGGGTGGGTGGATAGATGTAGGTGTTGCGGACCATGAACTCCTTGAGGATGTCGTTCTGGATGGTCCCGGCGAGCTGCGCCGGCTTCACCCCTTGCTCCTCGGCGGCCACGACGTAGAGGGCGAGCACCGGAAGCACGGCACCGTTCATGGTCATCGACACACTCATCTCGTCGAGCGGGATGCCATCGAAGAGTTGCCGCATGTCGAGAATCGAGTCGATCGCCACACCGGCCATGCCCACGTCGCCGGAGACTCGGGGATTGTCGGAGTCGTAGCCTCGGTGCGTCGCGAGGTCGAAGGCCACCGACAGGCCCTTCTGACCGGCGGCGAGATTGCGCCGGTAGAACGCGTTGGACTCCTCGGCCGTCGAGAAGCCCGCGTACTGGCGGATCGTCCACGGCTGGTTGACGTACATCGTCGGATACGGCCCCCGCAGGTACGGCGGCAGGCCGGGCAGGGTTTCGAGGAAATCGAGGTCGGCGATGTCGGCTGCAGTGGTGACCGCAGGGATGTCGATGCCCTCGGGGGTTTCGGTGACGACATCGCTCGTGGTGGTGGCCGGCACCGGCTCGCCCAAATCGATCGTCGTGAAGTCCGGGATCACGCTCATGGCGACAACCGTACCGTTCGGTGCTCACCAGACGAGAGTTGAACCACCGTCGACCTTGATGATGGAACCGTTCATGTAGGTGTTGGTGACGCAGGCCATGATCGCCTGCGCGCAGTCCTCCGGAGTCGCCGACCGTCCCATCGGGTTGATGGCGGCCGTACCGGCGTGCAGGTCATCCCATTCCTCGGTCCACGGCGTGGCGACGAGCCCGGGCGCCACCGCATTGGCTCGCACCGGACCCTGGTAGCGGGCAAGGTCTTCGGTCAGGCTGTTGAGCGCCGCCTTCGCCATCCCGTAGGCGAGCGAGGACCCGACCGGCCGCAGACCGGCGATCGATGTCACGTTGACGATGCAGCCCCTCGTCTCGTGCAGGGCAGGCATCGCGGCGCGGGTGAGCCACCAGGTGCCGTAGACGTTGACCTCCATCGTCTTGAACAGGATGTCGTTGGTCAGCGCCTCGTGATCGTGGTGATCGACCCGGGTGGTCCAGCCTGCGTTGTTGACCAAGATGTCGAGCCGACCGAACCGATCGAGCGTCCGCGCCACGAGGGCGCGATCCTGCGCCTCATCGGCGATGTCGGCCTGGATGTAGATCGAGTCGGTCGACAGCGACGCCGCGACCGCCGAGCCGGCCTCGACCGAACTCGACGAGTTCACGACGACCGATGCTCCCTCGGCGGCGAGCGCCCGGGCGGCCGCTTCGCCGATCCCACTCGATGATCCGGTGACGATCGCGACCTTTCCCTCGAGCTGACCCATCTCACTCCTCCGGTTGCGCGGCCTCAGCATCGCATGGCCGAGGCGCTACGGTCTCGCTCGATGTCACGCCCGACGTATGTGCTGGGGATCAGCGCGTTCTACCACGACAGCGCCGCCGCCCTGCTCGCCGACGGCGAGATCGTCGCCGCCGCCCAGGAAGAGCGATTCACCCGGGTGAAGCACGACGCGTCGTTTCCGACACACGCCATCGAGTGGTGCCTGCACCATGGCGGCGTCGGCCGCGACGAGCTCGATGCAGTCGTCTTCTACGAGAAGCCGCTGACCACGTTCGTCCGATTGATCCGCACCTACATGAAGGTGGGACCAAGGGGGTTCCGTTCGTTCCGTCAG
>CAJQNJ010000076.1 GCA_905479685.1 uncultured Acidimicrobiales bacterium | reverse complement strand
CGGAACGAACGGATCGCTGCAAACGGCGCGCGCCAGTTGACTGTGAAGATTCGATCGATCAGCTCGTCATCGAGTGAATCCAGATCATCGTGTGCAACAGGACGAGTCACTCCCCCGCAGTTCACCAGCACGTCCAGACGGCCGAATTCAACCTCGAGCGCAGACTTCGCAGTTTCGAGCGAGTCCGGGTCCGTCGCAACGATCTGCAGTGCACGGTGATCTGTGCCGAGTTCTGCGACGAGCGCTTCGGCACGCTCACTCCCGCTCGCATATCCGACGACAACTCGATGCCCATCGGCGGCCAGGCGCCGACAGATTCCCGATCCGATTCCACCGCTCCCTCCCACGACCACTGCGACCGGCGGGACAGCAGAATCCGATTGTGGGCTAGTTGACGCCATAACGCTCCACCCGAATGTCGGCCTGCGCCTGATGGCCATCGAAGTTCTCGATGGCACACAGCCTCGAGCAATACTCTCCGATCAATGCCGATGACTCGGCGTTCTCGACGCGCTGATACGTACAGGTCTTCAAGAACTTCCCGACCCATAGTCCTCCCGTGTACCGGGCGGCACCCTGAGTTGGCAGCGTGTGGTTGGTGCCGATGACCTTGTCGCCATACGCAACGTTCGTCATCGGTCCAAGGAACAGCGCGCCGTAGTTCGTCATGTTGTCGGCAAAGAACTGGTCGTCGCTCGTCATCACCTGGACGTGTTCGCTTGCGATGTCGTTGGCGATCATCAACATCTCGTCGTGATCGTCACAGACGATCACCCGACCATGATCTCGCCAGGCCACAGAGGCGATGTCTGCGGTACGAAGTGTTTCGAGCTGACGATCGACCTCGACGATTGTCGCCTTGCCGAGCGCTTCAGAGGTGGTGAGCAGGATCGCCGGGGAACTCGGCCCGTGCTCTGCCTGGCCCAGGAGGTCGGTGGCGCAGATCTCGGCATCGACAGTGTCATCGGTGAGAAGCAGCGTTTCGGTGGGGCCAGCCGGAAGATCGATGCCCACTCGGCCGAACAGGAGGCGCTTGGCCTCTGCCACGAAGGCGTTCCCCGGGCCGACAAGCATGTCGACCGGGTCCATCAACACGCCGAGAGCCATGGCAGCGACCGCTTGAATTCCGCCGAGCAAATAGATTTCATCGGCACCAGCGAGGGCCATCGCTGAGATGGTCTCAGCGGGGATCTCACCGTTGATCGGCGGTGTGCAGGCAACAACTCTGGGGACACCAGCGACCTTGGCCGTCAGGACGCTCATGTGTGCTGATGCAACCATTGGATAGCGACCGCCAGGCACATAGCAGCCGACGTTGCCTATCGGGAGGTGTTTGTGCCCGAGGATCACGCCCGGGAGCGTTTCGACTTCGACATCGAGCATCGAGTTGCGCTGTACCTGCGCAAAGTTCCGGATCTGACTCTGCGCGAACTCGATATCGGCGATTGTCGAGGGATCCACCGAGTCGATGATCTCGTCGAGCTGGCTCGTCGACAAGCGGAACGACTCAGGCGCCCACCCGTCGAAGGTTTCGGAGAGTTCGCGGACTGCGACCTCACCACGATCAGAGATGTCGGCGATGATGCCGCGCACCTTCGCCGTCAGTTCCAGATCGTCTCCGTGCGCACCCTTGACCGCGGCGTCTTTGAGAACCTTCATGGACCCATCTCCTCATGTGTGGCTGTGTGAACGACGGAGCTTGTGCCCGTCAGTAGATCGATCTCGCTGTCTGATGCGCCCGACGTCCGCAAGAGGTCCGACAGATCGATGGCCGCACCTCTCTTTTCTGCCGATTGGACCGCCGCACGAACCACAAGCATTGCTCGGAGGCCCGCTGCCACGTCGACCTGCATCGTGCCGGTTCCGCGGGCTGCGTGACCGAGTTCATCGAGTTGTTCCATGAGCGGATCGCCCCATTCGGTCGATATCGAGATCGTGCCTTCATGATCGCGCGTCAGCATCAGTTCACTGTGCTCGTCGATGTCGGGACTGGTCCACCAGCGGTGGTCGAGTTGATAGCGAAGGTTCCCACCCGTCGCTTGGATCTCGAACCGATAGAGACTCGGTGTCGTCCAACTGCTGGTCACCGTCGACATCGCACCGCTCGCGTGTTCGATCACTGTGATGGCCGCATCAGCCATCGGGCCCATCGTTCGGTGCTGGAAACGGGCGTTCACCGATACGGCAGGACCCAACAGGTCCAACATGTTGTCGACCTGGTGCAGGCCAACCTGAATGAGTACCCCTGCTTCAGACCCAGAAACCGAACGATGCCAGGCGTCAGGTTTCATCGCCGCGCCGCGAGCATTGGAGAAGTCCGCGTGTACCAGTCGTGGCGTCCCCCCCTCCTCGGACTGCAGCCACTCTTTGGCCCATCGCTGGCCAGCAAGCCGGCGAGGGTGATGGGCGACCCCGATCGAAGCACCCGTCGGGGCTGCGCGCAGGAGCTCGAGTCCGCTTGCAATGTCGACAGAAACGGGCTTGTCGAGCAATGCCGGTTTCCCCGCTTCGACCGCGGCCAGACCCATTTCCACGTGCAGATCATTTGGCGTAGCGATGATCAGCGCGTCGACCTCGTCGTCAGCAAGAATCGATTCGAAGGAGTCCGACGTTCGCCCAAGCTTGAATTCCCTGGCGAAGTCAGCGCGCCGCTCTCGGGTACGACCGAAACACGTGACGATCTCGACCTCGCTGCTTCGTGCAGCCGCCTGAGCGTGGGCATGTGCCCATCGGCCGACACCGACGAGTCCAAGCTTCACGGTCACAGCGCTGCCAAGGTCTTGTTCAACACGGTCGGAGGAAACGATCGGCGTTGCTGCACAGGACTTTTTCTTTTTCGTCCTCGGTCAACACCGTCACTGCTTCGACGCCACCCACCGGATCATCTGGTGCCATGTCGAACGGGTAGTCGCTTCCCAGGACCACCTGGTCCCAGCCGATGCGCCTGCCGAGCAACTCGAGAGAGAGTGGATCATGGGTCAAGGAGTCGATGAAGAATCGATTGAAGTACTCGCTCGGCGGCGTCATGCCGATGAACTCCTGCGCCTCGGACCGGCGAGCCGAACCGTGATCCCAACGACCCGTCTGGTACGGGGTGAACCCGCCACCGTGTACGAAGCCGAATCGAAGCTTGGGGTGTCGGTCCATCACGCCGCCGAAGATGATGCGGCCCATCGCTATTGTCGACTCGAGCGGGTTGCCGATGAAGTTCTGGAGGTAGTACTTGGTGATCCGCTCAACCCCCGCGATCGATCGTTGATCAGGGTGTAGCCACACAGGCAGGTCGAGTTCTTCCATCCGCGTGAACACAGGGGTGAACGACGGATCGTCCAGATCGACACCGTTGACGTTGGTCCCAATCTGAATTCCTCGGAGGCGAGAGAACGACGCGATGCGATCGAGTTCGACGATCGACGCGTCGAGATCTTGTAGAGGCAACGTGCCGAACATGTGAAACCGATCGTGGTCGGCCTCACACAACGACATGAGCCCATCGTTCTGCAGCCGAGCGAAGTCGACTCCGACCTCGTCGTCGACGTGATAATGGAAGTTGGGTGGCGGTATTGCAATGATCTGACGGTCGACGCGCTGACGGTCCATGTCGGCGAGCCGTAACGCCGGATCGAAGATCTCGTCGGGTAGCGGGCCGAGCCGTTCACGCTTTGGGTACTTCAACCATTGCTTCCCATCTGCGTGTATCAACACCGGGCCGTGATCGGGTTGTGCCTTCTGCATTTCCAGCAACGCATCAGGCACGATCGCGTGCGCGTGCAGATCGACGACGATTTTCTCACTCATGAAAGCCTCCCATGGCCACGTGCGTAGTTCGCCTCTTACTTGATCGCTTGCGGGTTCACTGGCGAGCCGACCGCGCGAGGAATGTTCAACGGCGGTGCAACAAGCTGGAATTCGTAGATTCCGTCGGCCGCACAATCATCAGCCAGTTCGTCGAGATACCAGATCTCGCCGACGAAGAGTCCCATGTTCGGGATCATCACGAGGTGCAGCGGCTGGAAACTGCCTTCGATCTCGTTGGGACGAACCTCGGCCCCCCACGTGTCAGTAGCGATGGCAGCGACCTCGCGCTCCGCGAGCCACGGCGCAGCAAGAAGCGACAGTCCCGGCGAATCACCCGCTGAATATCCATCCCATCCGGGAAGATCGCGACGATGAGCCATATCACCGGTTCGGATGAGCACCATGTCTCCGGTTCCCACCTCGACACCATGAAAAGCACAGGCAGCGTCGAGGTGCTCTGCGGTGATGGCCTCGCCGGGTTCGAGGTAGTCCTTGCCCATCGATCGGGGGATATCGAGCAGGACACCTCTGGATACGACAGCCTTTTGGTTCTCGATGCCGTTGAGCTCGGCTCCCTTGCTCGACACGAGTTCGGCGTCATAGCCGTTGTACATCTTTCCCTTGTGGAAAATATGGGACAACGCGTCCCACTGCGTGCCGCCTTGGAGGAACAGGAACAACGTGTCGTCAGCAACACCGAGTTCCAGTGGATACCCCTGCTTGCCCGCGACGTAATCGGTGCCTGTCGCCACCATCTGGTGGATCGAGTTCACTCTGCCGAAGGCACCGGTCTGAGGCCCTGATCCATCGAGTGGGAGCTGTAGGGAGAAGACTTTGCCCTGCTGTACCAATCGAGCTGACTCGGCGATTTTGGCGGGAGTGATGTGGTTGAGCGTGCCCATCTGGTCATCGTCGCCCCACCGACCCCAGTTTCGATACTCCGCGCAGTATTGCTCCAACAGCTCGATCGTGATGTCCGTCATAATGCTCCCCCAAAGTTGGGATCATCCTACATTATGCAGGATACGTGGGCGAGGGGGCCGGACGACTGTCTCCCCGCGCAGCGGTTGTGGTGGCCGAAACATCGTCGGTCGTTTCACTCGGGGCGCCCAGCCTCGAAGAAAGTACCGCTGCCGCAGTACGAAGCGCTGCGCCGATCTGTTCACGATCGATCTCGGCAAACCTGGTGAGTGGGACGGTCAGTACGACCGACCCTTGGCACGCACCAGTGCTGTCGAAAAACGGTGACGCAACAGCGGCTCCACCTTCGACTCGCTCCTCCATGCTGACCGAATACCCGACAGATACATCGGCGGCACGCATGACCATCAGATCGTCGACATCGAACACCGTGTTCTGCGTGAGCTTCTGCAACGGTCCGGAGCCGAGCAGTTCACGCGCTGTTGATTCGGCGACTCCAGCAAGGATCGCCCGCCCGGCGGCCCCCGCGTACAACGGAACAGGTCGTCCCAGATCCACGACGTACCGAACCGGTTTCGAACTCTGGCTCTCATAGAGGAAGACGACTGCACGTCCGTGCAGGACACACACGTACGAGGTCTCGTCATACTCGCCAACGAGTGACGCAAGGACAGACGATGCGGCAGTCGGCAATGTGTCCACTGCCGACAGGCTTCGTCCGAGAGCAAAGAGTCGCGGACCTGGTTGGTACTTCCCGTCTTCGGCGATGAGTACGCCAAGAACCACCATCTGCTGGAGGATTCGGCCAACGGCGCTGCGATCGATCCCGGTACTTCGAGCCAGCGCACGGGGTCCGACCGGCTCGCCAGCGTCGACGAGGGATTCGAGAACCAAAATCATTCTCGCTAGCTGACTCTCGGCCAACGCTACCCCCTGGTCTTGATCGGCATCCCGCCTGCTTCGACATAACGGTAGCGTTCTGCCAGTAATGGAGACAGCGGCTGCCTCCGCTCGGGAGGATACGAGACCCACATTCGCAGAAGGTGTCTCCGAAGCTCTGGATCAGTGTGGTCCTCGAACGCTTCGCGTGCGTGCAACATGACATGGTTGTTGAGGAACTGCATGTCGCCTTCCTCGAAGGCCATGCTCATGGCCATACCTGGTCTGTTCGCCACGGACTGCACGAACTCGAGCGCTTCAGCCTGCTCAGGTCGCAACGCAAGTTCGGCACCATACCGGTCGACGCTGCGAAAGTACGCGAGCGACGTGAACCGTGACGCGATGTGGCCATCGGCCACGCTGTACATCGGCAGCCGATACCACGGCTGCTCCCCTTCGGGTTCTTCGCCTCGCCAGTCGAGGTTGAACGGCTCGTACAACACGTCGAGCAGGTCGGGACGTTCGAGCGCAACCACGTTGTGAATCGCGGTGGCGCTCACGAGCTTGCTCGCGCCACCCCGCATGGCTGTCCGAAGGCAGAAGAGTCCCAGCACGTCGACAGGCAACTGGTCGGCGTGATAGTCGAGCTTCACGTTGGTCTGATAGACGCGCACGTTCGGATCCTCGATTGATCTCCCGGTGTCGCGAACGTGGCCAAGCCGATCTCCAACAGAGTTCTGACGGACCGGCGTGCCGAGATGCACTCCGAACGCCCAGTAGATCTGCTCACATTCGCCTGCGGTGAACCGTTCACGCGGCAGTCCACGGACAAGTGCAATTCCTGGTCCGTGACTGACGAGGGACACAACCTCCTCGATGACCGATCGGCAGCGATCGAACGCAAAGTCCGAAGCGTCGAACGGGATCTCCCGGTGCGGGTTGGACCGCAATCGATCCTCGATCTCGTCCACCATGTCGGAATTCAAGTGAACGATCCATCCCGGATCGTTCTCCATCTCTTCGCCTCGCCAAACGGTGGGACCCGTGCGTAGTTCTTTCGCCATGATCATCCCAGCGGTGCGACGAGGTCAGCGACGGTCCGGTTCTCGAGATCGTCGATCACGGAGAACACCGCCTCACGGGCGCCTTCGTCATGGTTCGGCGCGAGTTCACGGAACTTTGCCTGCACACCATCCATCGCCATGGGTCGTTCCTTCTCGCCGAGCATGTGTTTTGCATAGCGCTCGATCTTTTCGCCACCGATGTCGATCGTCACCCGGCCCGGCCAGAACTCGGGATGGATCGCATCGAGATCGTCGGCCTGCTGGACATCGGTGACTGCCATCAACCGTCTGAACTCATCGGATGGGCCTCGATCAAGCACACCGGTGAAGACGTCCATGCCGGCGCGCTTCTCCGTGAGAGCAAGTGCCGCTGCATAGGGGCCGCTGAACTGTGCATCGACCGGCGAGGTGGGTGTCCGCTTCGCCTCGATCGGCGAACCACAAAGCTGGACTCCATAGGTGGGCATCTCGATGAGAATGCTCCTGACTTCGGTGGTGTCGATCTCGCGTTCGTTTGCGAGATCGATCAGCAGATCGAGTGTTTGGTGGGTGTATCGGCAAAGCGAGAAGGGCTTGATCGCGACGTTCATGGTCTCGTACTCCGAGCCGAGTGTTCTTGTTGCCTCCTCGGGTGTTGGTCGAAGCGCGTACCCCTGGAGGAAACCCTGTTCGCCTTCGAACACGTCGGCGGCACCGATGAACCCCGATTGGGCAAGCGAAACTGCGACGAACCCGTTGTGCGCGGCTAGCCCGGGGTGCGTCCGCTTGTTCCATGCTCCGTTGAGGATGTATTGCATCGAGCCGGCTGCCTGCGATCCGTTGAGCCCCATCGCGTCGACGATCACGCCTGGCTCGGCACCGCGAAGACGACCGATGATCGCTGAGGAGGAGAAGGTTGCACAGGTGCCGGTCGGATGAAAACCCATCTCGTGCGACGAGTGTGGCCCCAGCGCCATGGCCAACCGGCACGCAATTTCGTAGCCGATGACGACAGCCACGATCAGGTCTTTCCCGTCAGCATCGTTCTCTTCACCCGCGGCCAAGGCCGCATTCACCACAGACGACCCTGCGTGAATCACGCCCTTTGCGTGGTGGTTGTCGTAGTCGAGACTGTGCGAGAAGCTGCCATTTGCGAGTGATGCCCACTCGGGAGCCATCGACTGCCCGGTGGCAAGAATCGTGGCGCCCCCCTGCGATCTGTTCAGTCGAGAAACGCCATCGAGAATCTTCGGCCCGGACTCCATCCACTCGTAGCCTCCGATCGTGTTGGCCATGATGTCGAGAATGAGCTTCTTCGCATGGTCGACCACCTCGGCGGGTAGATCGTCAAACGTCAGCCCGGTCGCGTAGTCGGCGTACTGGTCAGCTATCGCACGTTGTGTGGTCACCGATCCCCCTCGATGTGTGTGTTGTCGGAGCGCCTGAGATCCAACCGCTCACTCTGCGAGCAGGCCGGAGTCGCCATCATATATTATGTAGCATTCGGAGGATTCAAGAAGGGGAAAATAGTGAAAATTCAGACGGTCGAAGCGATCCCCATCGAACTGCCGGTGACCCGGCCCCTGAAAATGGCGGTGGCCACCGTCAGCGTCCGAACCTGCATCGTCGTACGAATCACGACCGACGATGGTCTGACCGGACTCGGCGAGAGCGTACTTGCCCGGTACTTCTCCGGTGAAAGCCTCGCGTCCGCACACGATCTCATCACCAACGTGTACACAGAGGTGCTGATCGGTCGCGACCCTGGCGAGGTCAACACGATCCGAACCTTGATGCGCCGAATCTCCGTGCACAACAGCGGCGCGCGAGCCGCAGTCGAAATGGCCCTCCTCGACATCATCGCCCAAGCAGCGGGCATTCCCCTCTATCGCTTCTACGGCGGTCGGGCGAGGGAGTCCGTACCCACGATCTGGCATGTGTCCGGTGGAACACCACAGGAAATGGCCGCGGAGGCGGCCAACGCTGCTGGCGAAGGGTACCCATTGGTGAAGATCAAGGTCGGTTCCGACGTAGATCAGGACGTGGCGAGTACGTACGCCGTCCGGGATGCTGTTGGAGACGAGGTCATGATTCTTCCTGATGCGAATCAGGGTTGGGATGTGGGAGACGCGCTGCGGTACATGCGCGGAGTGGAAGATGCACGGCCAGGCTTCGTCGAGCAACCCGTCGACCGAAGCGACATCATCGGCATGGCAACGCTCGTCTCGCAGAGTCCAGTTCTCGTCGCTGGTGACGAGGGAATCTTCGATGCAAAAGAGCTTCTGACCTATCTGTCGATGAAGGCGGCCGGCGCTGTCGTGGCGAAGCTCATGAAAGCTGCAGGCCCGCTCGGTGTTCGTGACGTGTTCGCTGTGGCCGACGCCGCTGGTATCGGGGTGCACTTCGCTGGCATGGCCGGACAGTCGAGCATCAGCGCCGCACATGGGGCACACCTGGCCCTGGCAATGCCAAACCTCCGTTTCGGATCAGGAATCTCGCCGCAATATCTCGCCGACGACGTCTGTGAAGAACGGTTCCTTCCGATCGACGGTCACCTCTTCCCGAGCGACGCACCGGGAGTAGGGGTGACGATCGACGAGGACAAGCTGCACCACTATCGCGTGGACACGTGACCGTCACGCTCGGCATCGTTGGTCTCGGGAACTGGGGCCATCGCCTGGCCGACGCAGTGCAGCACGTCGACGACGCAGCGCTGGTGAGCTGTTTTGCCCGGACGGAGTCGAGCCGGATGGCTTTTGGTGAGGCCCATGGCATCGCGGCTGCCGGTTCGATCTCAGAGTTGGCAGAGTCGGTCGACGGTGTTCTCGTGGCGACGCCGCATTCCACCCATGTAGACGTGGTGCTCGAACTCGCAGCATTGGGGGTGGCGATCATGGTCGAGAAACCGCTCGCACTCTCGGTCGTCGACGCAGAACGATGCACCGAGGCGGCTCAGCGAAACGACGTGATCTTGCAGGTGGCGCACTACCGGCGCCGGGCGCCGGGCACCCGACAACTCCGCAGTCTCATCGACGATGGCTCGCTCGGTTCCGTGCACCTTCTCGAAGGCCACTTCTCTCGCGTGATGTCGCCCGACCCGGCACGACCGTGGCGTGAGAATCCAGGCGAAGCCCCAGCGGGAGCAATGACAGCCCTCGGCGTACACATGGTCGACAATCTCCTCTATCTTGCCGACGACGTTCCAATTCGTCTGACTGCGTTCAGCACCAAGGTCGGTCGATCTTCGCCACTCGATGACATCACCACGATGCAGATGGAATTTCCCTCTGGCGCAATCGGCGTGCTCACGACATCGCTACGACTCCCAAAGCGCATCATGTGCGCCGCTCACGGATCCGAGATGATCGGATGGAGTGAAGCCGACGGCGCACGATGCTTCACGCTGCGCGACGGAGAGGATTCGAGAACGGAGCTGCCGCTCACGCCGCTCGATCCAATGGTTGACAACGTGGCCCACTTCGTCGACTGCGTTCGCACTCGAACCCAGCCCGAGACCGGCGGTGCCGAAGGGACCGCGGTGGTCCGAATCCTCGAGGCGGTGACGAAAAGCGCAGCGAACAATGGCGCCGCAGTCGAGTTATGAACTCTCGTCGATGATGTCGCCTATCCGAGAGGGCGCCACCACTGTCGGCACGGGGTCGGTCTCGGGCAGCATCCCCCATGCGCCGAACTCACCGTCGAGATCGACATCGATGGTCTGAAGCACGTCGACGGCCCACAAGCGGAAGAGCTGAGGTCCTTGCGTTTCGACGGCCAACTCCACGACATCATCACGCACCGTTGCCAGATCGGGGGCCGTACGGTCGTAGACCACCACGAGATAGAGCCCGGTGTCCGCGATCACCGGTCCGGTTGGCTCGTCGAGCGGAGCTTCCAGGGTCGCGACATCGAGGCCACCAGGCAGCGCATTCGGAGCCGAGCATCCAACATCACCACCCGCGCCGACACCGTCCTCGCGACCCACGAACGGATCGATCGAGATGTCTCGCGCGACGTTGGCAAACTCTTCACCAGCGTCGAGTCGAGAGAGCGCCACGTCGAATTCGGGACCAGACGCAAGCTGTATCAGGCGAACGCACACCTCGGCTTGTGAGAGCAGATAGGTCTCGTAGGCCAGGTCGAGATCGAACTCCGCTGATTCGCTTCGCACCAAATGGGCGCCCACCGCATCGCGAATCGTGTCGAGTTCGGCCTCGATCCGTACTCGAGCAGGCGTTTGGTTGGAGGCCTCCAGAACGGTATCGATACCGCCGCGCCCTTCGTACCGATTGACCTGTTCCTGGTAGGCGGCATCGACATCGGCTTCATCGACCGCGACACCCAGGTCGCCCTCGGCCCGAGCACCAAACGCCTCGCGCAGAATGAGTAGCAACATCGATCCAGCACGTTCATCTTCATCGAGATCATCGACGTCGATATGAAGCGCAGCGAAGTCATCGCTCGTCGTCTCGATGCCATCGACGGTCGTCGGATCTGATTCGCCAGCACAGCTTGCGCTGAGGACGATCAGAGCCAAGAAGACACCAAGGCCTTTCATGGGGCGCGCAAGAACTGTTCGGCGTTGTCGTGCAGCACCGCTTGGCGATGCGTCCGTGCCTCTGGGGATCCGTCGACGAACCGAACGGGATCGGTGTACCCCATGTCGAACGGACAATCGCTACCGAGCATGATCCGGTCCCACCCGACGCTGTCAGCGAGATAGGTGAGGGTTCGTTCGTCATGAACAATGCAGTCGTACCAGAATCGGGTCAAGATTTCAGACGGTAGCGCATCAGGAATACGCTCCCTCGTCACCTCACGCTTGTGCCATCCATGATCCCATCGCCCTGCCAAGTACGGGGCCACTCCTCCCCCGTGTACGAAGCCCCATCGAAGGTCGGGGTAGAGATCGGCCAAGCCTCCAAAGACGACGTTCGCTATTGCAATCGTGGTGTCGACCGGGTTGCCGATGAGATTAAAAAGATAGTGCTTCCGAAGCCGATCCATTCCGACGACATCGCCTTGGTACGGGTGAACCAAGACGGGCAGGCCTGCAGCTTCGACCGCAGCCCAGATCGGGGCGAAGGCCGTCTCGGCGAAGTCACGACCATCGATGTTCGAATCGACCATGACTCCACGCACGATGCGGTTCGATGCCAAACGTTCCACCTCGCGAACTGCAGCATCGGTGTCCTGCATCGGCAATGCGATCAGGACACTGAACTCCTCGCTGTGAGACTCGGCAACCTCGATGAGCGCGTCGTTCGACAAGGAGGCAAGCTGGCTTGCCACGTCCCCTGGGAGGTCGTACGAAAACATCTGCGGACGAGCGCTCAGGACCTGGTGGGTGACGTCGGTCGCCGCCATGTCGAGCAGCCGCTGCTCGACGTCGACAACCGCTCGTGGAACCGGTCCGTTCTCTATGCCGTTCGGATACCGAAAGAACACGTCGTCACCGACATACTCCACGATCGGAACATGTGCCGGAGCAACCGCACGCATCGCCTCGAACCGCGCCACGGGCGCGAAGTGTGCGTGGACGTCTATCGCTCGCACCAGGCTCCTAACACGCCCCTCCGACCTTCATGACGTAGCCGAGGAACGTGTAGTAGCCAACGAGTGCCGAGAGTTCGACGACTGGACCACTGCCTCCGAGAGATTTCTCGGCCGCAGCAAATCGTGCGTCGGAGACGTCGTTGTTCGCTGCCAATTCGCGAACGAACCCAACGACGATTTCTTCGCCCTCGGTGAGCTCACCTTCCCCGGACTCGAGGAAGGTGATAGCACGTTCTTCCACCCCCGCCTCGCGTGCAAGACCCACATGGCTATCCCACTCGAAGGCACAGTCGAGAACCTTCGCCGCCGTGATGATCGCGAGCTCGCGATCGTGTCCGGACAGCTGGCCCTCATATCGAATCTGGTGACCCAACTCAGCGGCAGGCTGGGCGAGTCCAGGGGTATGGAGCAGGACTTCATACGGTCGGAGCATGCGACCCCGACTCTCCACGACCCAATCGAAGACGCTTTGTTGTTGATCGGACAACCCGTCCTTGGACGTTAGCAATGGGATGCGCGTCATCTCGTCACGCTCCGATCTTGAAGAGACGAGCAGCATTGCCACCGAGCACGCGCTCTCGCGATTGCTCGGTCATCTTGGCCTGTGCGATGAAGGCGAGCGGGTCGGTGGGACCCATGTCGAACGGGTAGTCGGTTCCCAACAGCACGTGTTCGTCGCCGAACTCTTCGATGAGGTATTCGACCATGCCTGGTTCGAACACCGTCGTGTCGAAGTGCAGCTTGTGCAGATACTCGCTCGGCTTGCGCGTGATGTTGCGGCGAAGTTCTGGGCGCACGTTGTACGCGTGATCGGTGCGGGCGAAGTAGAAGGGCAGATACCCGCCGCCGTGAACCACAACCATCTTGAAGTCGGGAACTCGCTCCCACACTCCGCCCACAATCATCCGCGAAACCGCGACCGTTGATGCAAGCGGCATACACACCACGTTGATCAGGTAGTAGTCGT
This sequence comes from uncultured Acidimicrobiales bacterium, assembly GCA_905479685.1. Taxonomy (GTDB): domain Bacteria; phylum Actinomycetota; class Acidimicrobiia; order Acidimicrobiales; family SHLQ01; genus SHLQ01. The sequence continues at coordinate 3,452 of CAJQNJ010000076.1, read as the reverse complement.
CCATGCGTTGACCGTGCGTGAAGCCCTGTGGGTGCATGATCGCAGTCATGTCGAGCTCGACCGCCTTCTCCCAGATCTGGTCGTACTTTCGATCGTCGAGATCGGCGCCAAGGACATCGGCATTCATCTCGAAACCATTGAAGCCGAAGTCGCGCTTGGCCTCTTCCATGACCTCACAGGCCAGATCCGGATACGCCATCGGGATGTTCGCGACCGCTGCAAAGCGATCCGGATACTGAGCGACAACCTCTGCGAACCGTTCGTGTTGAATGCGGCACGCACGGATCGCTAGCTCCGGCTCCAGCCAATAGAAGTACTGTGGAGGAACGATCGACAGGAGTTGCATGTCGATCCCCTGTTTGTCCATGTCCTCGATCCGAGCTTCGGGTTCGTTGAACTTGGCGATCTGTTCTGGCTGCTTACGAAGTTCTTTGTTGTAGCGGGTGCTCTCCTCGGGAGAGAAGAACGTTCGCGGATCCATCTCCGGTTTGAAGTGCGGCATCGCCAGTTCGTTCGATTCGCGCACCGACAAGTGGGTGTGCACATCGATACATTTGCACGCAGGTTTCATAGCCGTAGTCGGTTCCCACTTTGGCCCCAGCTCCGGCCACCATTCCTCTGTCATGTCTTCTCCATTGTGGTGATCCCGGCTGCGAGCAGCTCGTCGATCGTGTCTTTTTCGATCCCAAGTTCATCGATCAGCACCTCGCCGCTGTGCTGCCCGAGGGTAGGCGGAGGCAGGCGGACCGTCGGCGGCGTACCGAACATCTTGAACGGTATGCCAACCATCGGGACCGCACCTGCGGTTGGATGGTCAACCTCGACCACCATGTCGCGCGCTCTGGTCTGACCGCTCGCGAGTGCCTCGGCGACCGAATTGATCGGTCCAGACGGAATCCCGATTGGCGAGAGGGCGGCCATCCATTCGGCTCGGGTGCGAGTGGCCATGCATGCCGCGACGGCGGCATCGATCGCGGCCCGATTTCGGACGCGATCCTGATTGCGGGCGAAGCGCTCATCGGTGACCCATTCCGGGTGCCCGAGTTCGCCAGCAAACCGCTCGAACTGATCGTCATTTCCGACCGAAACGGCGAGTTCCCCGTCCGACGTGGCGAAGGTCCGATACGGGACGATATTCGGGTGGCCATTGCCAAAGCGTTCTGCATCCTCGCCAGAGACGAGGTGATTCGAGGCCACATTCGCAAGCATCTGAATACCGGTGTCATGAAGTGAGGCTTCGGTCCGTTGACCCTTTCCAGTACGTCGACGGGCTTCGAGTGCGCCGAGGACCGTCATCGTCGCGAACATCCCAGTACAGATGTCAACCATCGCGACGCCGACCTTCATGGACTCACCCTCGACGTCACCGGTAATCGACATCAGGCCGGTTTCGCCCTGGAGGATGAAGTCGTAACCAGGCAACCCTTCCTTCGGCCCACTCGAGCCGTACCCAGAGATCGTGCACCGCACGACGCCCGGGGCATGCTCCTCGTACCAATCATCGGTGAACCCCCAACGATCAAGCGTTCCAATCTTGAAGTTGTCGACCACGATGTCGGCATCGCGTATCAGCCGAGCAAGGACGTCACGTCCTGGTTCAGTTGTCAGATCGAGCGTGACACTTCTCTTGTTTCGGTTGACGCCAAGGAAGTACGCAGACTCCGAGCCTGCGTAGGGCGGCCCCCAAGAACGCGTGTCATCACCACGCCCGGGTCGCTCTATCTTGATGACATCGGCGCCCATGTCGCCGAGCCACATCGTGCACAACGGGCCCGCAAGGATTCTCGTGAGATCGACGACGCGGAGCCCATCGAGGGCACCGGGTGCGCTCATGCGTCGCGGGCGTCGCGAGACGTTTCGCTCTGGTTCCGACCTTCGTTGTAGTCACCCATATAGGTACCGAGGGCTTCCGCGTTGCGCTCGCGGAACTGGTGAAAATCGGCAGGGCGTCGCTCGAGAAAAGCATTCATGCCTTCGTTCGCTTCGTCTGTGCCCCAGATGTTGGCCAGTAGCTCCATGCCGTGCTGCCACGATGGATAGAGCGAGTCAGAGTCGTAGTTGAGGCTGACCTTCGTTGCTCGGATCGTCTGTGAGCTATAGCCCTTGATCTCGCCCACCACTTCTTCGACCCGCGCGAGAAGCTCGCTTGCAGGAACGGACTCGTTCGCCAATCCGATCTCGGCAGCCTCCTTGCCGGAATAGCGCTTACACAAGAAGATCATCTCTTTGGCTCGTCGTTCGCCGATGAGCTTTCCGATGTACTGCGTGGCGCCCACGGTCGGACATGCGCCGACACGCGCTCCGGTCTGACCGAAGATCGAGTCCTCTGAGGCGATCACCAGGTCGGTCCAGAGCATGAGTTCGTGTCCCCCACCCACACACGCGCCCTCAACCATGGCGATCACCGGGATCGGCAGGTTGCGACAGGTCATCGCGACCATCTGCATGCGATCGTTCCACATGTAGGAGTTCGCTTTGTTCAGCTTCATCATTGCGTGAAAATCGCCGCCCGCAGAGAAGTGCCCACCGACGCCGTAAATAACGGCGGCAACGATGGTTGGGTCCTCGCGCGTCAAGTTCAATGCATGTGCGATCTCGTCGAGCGTCTGTTCACGAAACGCGTTGCGAACCTCGGGGCGGTTGATGCCGATCCATGCGGCATCGAGGCGCCGCTCGTACACGATCTCTGTGTATTCCATTGTTCTGCCTTCCGTTGCACGAAGCCCTGGTTGATCTCGGGCGGCTCTGACGCTGGCTCAAAGCAAGAGCGATCATACATTTTATATGATCCCGCAATCAAGCTGAAAGAACGGGTGCTCTCACATTGCCGACATTCCCGCACGCTGTGTTCGCACGGGACATATGACATGATATAGGATCCATGCATGTCCCTCGCCACCAGTACGTCGTCAGCAGCGCTGACAGGTCGGGTTCAGCCTTGAGCGGCGTTCTCTGCAGCCCGTGGACGGATCGACAGGGTCACGTGTTCCATGATCACAGCCTTGGCACGTTCCAGGTCGTTGGCACGAAGGGCCGCAATGAGTTCGCCGTGTTCGTTGTTGGCGAGATCTCTGAGCCCGGGCAGTCCCTGAATTCGAGCACTGACGGCCATGACCGACGCATCTTGGAGCGAACGGACCATCGAAACAAGGCGATGCTGGTTGGACGCCTCGTAGATTGTCATGTGGAAATCCCGGTTGAGCTGCACCCACGCAGCAGAATGCGGCGCAGCGCTCATCTCGTCGTGCAGTTTCTCGATGCGCTGGAATATCTCTTCGGTCATGAACGGCATTGCGACCTCGAGGGCGAAGGGCTCGATTCGTTGGCGGATCTGGTAGACCTCGCGCAAATCTTCTTCGTCCAGCTCGGCGACCACGCCACCGTGATGAGGGTCGATTCGGATCAACCCCTCGGATGCAAGGTCTCGCAGCGCCTCTCGCACAGGCGTGGTG
>CAJQNJ010000075.1 GCA_905479685.1 uncultured Acidimicrobiales bacterium | reverse complement strand
GGCATGGTGTTGACGGGTGGGCTGCGCCAAGGTGCTCTCGATGGAGTGATGATGACCGCGATCGCGGGGGCTGCGGGTGTTCCCGTCGCATCTGTACGGCGCGCTGCGATGCTGTCGGGAGATCTCGGTGAGACAGCTGAGCTCGCCCTTTCCCGGGGCCGCCCAGCCCTGGACGCGGTCGGGCTCCGAATCGGTCGGGGAGTACAGCCAATGCTCGCGGCGACATCGGCGTCGGTCGCCGATGCGGTGGATGAGCTCGGGCTCGTCTCTGTGCAAGCAAAGCTCGATGGGATCCGGATCCAAGCCCACCGTTCCGGCGACGACGTCTGGCTGTATACCCGGAACCTGAACGACGTGACCGATCGCCTCCCTGCGGTGTGTGATGAGATTCGGGAACTCGCGATCGATCGGGTTGTGCTCGATGGCGAACTCATTGGACTCTCCGAGGACGCCCCTGAGATGTTTCAGGACACGGCGTCGACCTTCAGCAGTGGGGGAGAAGGAGCGAATGTCTCGTTGGCCACACAGTTCTTTGACATCTTGCATCGCGATGGCCGTGACCTCATCGATGAGCCGCTCAGTGTGCGGCTGATGCACCTGGCGGAGGTAGCGGGTACCTGGGCGATCGATGGAATCGTCACCGATGACCCGGTCGAGGCTGAGCAGTTCTCTGTCGATGTCCTTGCTTCGGGGCATGAGGGCGTGGTGGTCAAGGCGATCGAATCCACCTATACGGCCGGGCGGCGCGGCAAGACCTGGCGCAAGGTGAAACCCGTACACACCTATGACCTCGTCGTCCTGGGCGCAGAGTGGGGGCACGGACGCCGAACCGGCTGGCTCTCGAATCTGCACCTCGGTGCCCGCGACGGGGACAGGTTTGTCATGGTCGGGAAGACCTTCAAGGGTCTGACAGATGAACTGCTGACGTGGCAGACCGAGGCGTTCCTCGAGCGAGAAGTGCGTCGCGAGGGGATCACCGTGTACGTGCGTCCAGAGCTCGTGGTCGAGATCGCGATCGACGGCGTGCAACGGTCCACCACGTACCCAGGCGCATTGGCACTGCGGTTCGCCCGTGTGAAGCGGTATCGCCCGGACAAGGATCCCGCGCAGTCGAATACGATCGCCGACCTCGCTGCGCTGATCCGCTGACCCGACACTGCATCCGTTCGAGAGTGGGGCCTTCGAGAGTGGGGCGTCGTGATCTCGCGAGCTTCCTGCGCGTGGATCAGGGTATGTTTTGCCCATGAGCAGCGACAAACTCCTCGAGATCGAAACCGAAGAAACCCTCAACCGTGAAGAGCTGGCCGCTCGACTGCATGAGCTGGCCGACTCGCTCGCCAGGCACAACGAGGTGTCGTTCAACCGCGGCGGCATTCCCTACAGGATCAAGGTTCCCGACAATGTCGAGGTCGAAGTAGAGCTCGAGATCGACGGTGACGGCACCTCGCTCGAGATCGAGATCAGCTGGTAGAGAGCTGACTAGTACGGTCCGAGAAAGTGGGCCTCGGTGAGGTCGCCACCGCGTGATCGGATCTCCCAGGTCGATCCTTTTGCCCACGCTCGCTGTCCCACGATGATCAGGCCTTCGCGAGCCATCGTTTGGATCATGTCGGGAATGATGTCGCCGTGGCTGCTGAACACCGCCGTTGTCCCCTGTACGGCAAGCGTTCGGGCGAAGTGGACTGCTCCGTCGGCGCTCTGTCCCTCGATGAGGGCTGGGTGCACCTCGACGTTCAAGCCAAGCGCCTCTGCCAAAGGGGTAACAGTCTCGACACAGCGAAGTGCTGAGCTGCTGTAGATCTCCTTGATGCCGCGAAATCGCAACAGGTCGACAATGTGCGCAGCTTGTTCATGGCCCACCGCGTCGAGAGCGCGTTTGTGATCGTTTGCCGCACCGAGGCTGCCGCGAGAACCCGCAGAAGCATGGCGCACGAGGAACAGGGTCATAACGTGCAGATCCTATTGATGTCACACCCGCTGCGTACGGTCCATTCGTGGCGATTCTCGAAACAAATGGTGTCTTCTCATATACATCCAGACTGGTCAACGTCGATCCGCTCAGCCTGTTCGATCACGAGGGAATGGAGCACTTTCACCCGGCCGTCCGTGCGTGGTTCGGGCAACGATTTCCAGATGGTCCAACGCCACCACAGCGTGCGGCGTGGCCGTTGATCGCTGCGCGCGAACACACCCTCGTCGCAGCGCCAACGGGATCGGGCAAGACACTCTCGGCCTTCCTCGTTGCCATCGACCGGCTCTACCGCGCGGCCGAGCGTGGAGAGGCAACCGACGGCATTGCCCGTGTCGTGTACGTGTCGCCACTGAAGGCGCTTGCAGTCGATATCGCGGAGAATCTCGAGCGGCCTCTCCTCGAGATCGCAGCGATCGCCAAGCAGCTCGGCATGACGGCACCAACGATTCGAGTCGGAGTTCGCTCCGGCGACACGCCGACATCGCAGCGGGCAGCGATGGTGAAGAAACCACCGGCATTCATCGTCACCACGCCCGAGTCGCTGTACCTGATGTGTACGTCGTCAAAGGCCAGAGCCGCGCTTTCCACCGTCGACACGGTCATCGTCGACGAGATCCATGCGCTCGCGCGCGACAAACGGGGGTCACATCTGGCGCTCACCCTCGAACGCCTCGATCACATCTGCCGAGAGGCGAACGACGTCGGTCCGACCAGGGTCGGCCTTTCGGCAACGCAGAAGCCGATCTCGACGGTTGCCGACCTGCTCGTTGGCAACCGGGTCGATTCGACTGGGGCATCGAGTTGTCGCGTTGTCGATGAGGGTCATGTCCGAGAACTCGATCTTGATCTCGTTGTACCGCCCTCGGAGATGGAGGCGATAGCGCCTGCGGAGCAGATGGGCGAGATTCTCGATCACATCGCGGAGATGGTGAAGGCGCACACGACGACGCTCGTCTTCGTGAACACCAGGCGAATGGCCGAACGGATCTCGCACGAGCTCGGCGAGCGCTTGGCGATCGATGACGAGGGAGCCGAGGTGAACGTGGTTGCCCACCACGGAAGTTTGTCGAAGGAACGCCGACTCATGGTCGAGCGGCGACTTCGAGCCGGCGACCTCAAAGCGCTCGTTGCGACAGCCTCCCTCGAACTCGGGATCGACGTTGGGCCGGTCGACCTGGTGTGTCAGTTCGGGTCACCACGCAACATCGCGACCTTTCTCCAACGTGTCGGTCGAGCAAACCACAACCGGTATGGCATACCGAAGGGTCGCCTCTACCCGCAGACTCGAGACGATCTGGCGGAGTGTTGTGCCCTTCTCACAGCGGTTCATGGCGGGCGGCTCGACGCGCTGCACCCACCGACTGCCCCGCTCGACATTCTCATCCAGCAGCTCGTCGCTGAGGTGTCGGCGCAGGAATGGGACGTCGACGATCTCTACGATCTCGTGACGATGGCGAGTCCCTACGTCGACCTGACGCGTGATGACTTCGACAAGTGTCTCGATGTCGCAGCGACGGGTGTGGCGACAGGGCGCGGCGTTCGCTCGCACTGGATTCACCACGACGAAGTCAACGACCAGGTACGCGGCCGCCGCGGAGCTCGCATGGCGGCGCTCACCAGCGGGGGAGCCATTCCCGAACTCGGCGACTACCGTGTCTTGCTCGATCCGGACGACACATTCATCGGCTCGGTGAACGAGGACTGGGCGACCGAGTCGATGCCTGGAGACATCTTCACCCTGGGCACACACAGCTGGCGTATCCGTCGTATCGAGCCAGGGGTGGTGCGCGTCGTCGATGCGGAGGGTCTACCTCCAACCATTCCGGTCTGGTTCGGTGAGGCCCCAGGTCGGACCGTCGAGCTGTCGGACGAGATCTGCACCATTCGACTCGAGATCGAGGCGCGGCTGCGTTCGGGCGACCCCGAGGCCGCTCGGACATGGCTCATGGGCGCTGCGCAGATCGATGCCGAACCAGCCGATCAAGTGGTCCGGTACCTGTCGGCATCGCTGGCGATCTTGGGGACGCTGCCGACGCGTGACCGCTTGGTGATCGAGCGCTTCTTCGACGAAACCGGGGGTATGCAACTGGTCGTGCATTCTCCGAATGGTGCCAGGTTGAATCGTGGATTCGGTCTTGCACTGCGAAAGAAGTTCTGCAAGAACTTCGATTTCGAGCTTCAAGCAGCCGCGTCGGATGACGCGGTCGTGTTGTCGCTGGGTCCACAACACAGCTTTCCATTGGGCGACGTCGCCGGGTTCTTGAAGTCCAAGACTGTCGAGCAGACATTGACGCAGGCGACACTCGTCCCTCCGTCTCCGATGTTCCTGTCTCGCTGGCGATGGAATCTCAATCGATCACTCCTGGTGCTGCGATGGAAGGGAGGGCGCAAGAACCCACCTCCGATCCAACGAATGGAGGCCGACGATGTGATGGCCGCGTTGTTCCCCGTTGCCGCCGCCTGCCAGGAGAACGTGTCCGGACCGATCGAGCTGCCCGACCACGTCATCGTTCGCCAGACGATGGAGGACACCCTTCGAGAGGCGATGGACGTCGATGGTCTGCGTGCGCTCGTGCATCGCCTCGAAGAAGGCGACATCGAGGTGGTCACCGTCGATTCCACCGAACCTTCCCCGCTGTGCCACGAGTTGCTCGTCGGCAAGGCCTTCACGTTTCTCGATGACGCGGAGGCGATCGATCGACGTACTCGCGCCGTCCCACTCCGTCGAGGGCTACCGGTGGATCTCACCGAGATCGGCACGGTCTCACACGAAGCCATCATCGAGGTGGCCCGGCAGGTCGTCCCGGATCCCCAAACCGCCGACGAACTCCATGAGTTACTCGAGTCCCTCGTCGTGTCACGTGCGGTCGATGTCTGGCGTCCGCTGTTCGAACGGTTGCGAACCGACGGCCGTGCAGACTTCGCCATCGGGTCCCACGAGTTCTGGACCGTCGACCTCGAGGGTTCCCGGGCAGCAGCCCTTCGGCCTGATCTGTGGCCCGGTGTCGAGACGAACCCAGATGATCGACAGGCTGCGCTCGTCACCGCTATTCGCGGCCGCCTCGACTGCTGCGCCGTCACCACTGTCGAAGCGCTCGCAGCTCAGCTCGGGATGGACCGGTCGGTGATCGAATTCACGTTGGCTGGTCTCGAGAACGAAGGCTTCGCCATCCGCGGCCGTTGGACTCCGGCCGCCCGCGGAGTCGGCGTTGGAGAACCAGAGAGCTCAGGCGAGGCGGGGATCCGAGCGGAAGCCTCGGCCACATGTGAAGAGTGGGCGTCTCGTCGGCTGTTGGCCCGGATGCACGTGTACTCGAAGAAGAACAGCCAGGCGCGGGTAGAGGCGGTCACCCCGCAGGATTTCATGCGCTTTCTGCTCGCGTTCCATCACCTCGCTCCGGGCATGCAAGCGTCTGGTGTCGCCGGGCTGACCCAGGTTGTGGCGCAGCTCCAGGGATGGCACGCGGCCGCTGCGGCATGGGAGCCGCACATTCTGCGCCCGAGGCTCACCGACTATCAGCCCGAGACGCTCGATCGTCGAAGTCTCGCCGGAGAAATCACCTGGGGACGTTTCGCGGTAGCGGCTACCGAGGCGGCGAGACCCACTGCGACGAAGGCAACTCCGATCACCCTGGCGTTGCGGGATGACCTCGACTGGTTGATCGCTGCGATGCGCGGTCCGATCTCGGGCACCACTGCACCGGGCTGTGCGGAGGGCGAGGCACGAGCCGAAGCAGACACGCTGCTCGGATGCGCCGGCGAGATTCTGACCGACTTGCGCACCCGCGGCGCTCTGTTTCATCACGAGCTCGTGCAACAACTCGGTCGTATCCCCACCGACGTCGAGATGGGCCTGTGGGAGCTGGTGTGGCGCGGGCATGTGCACGCGGACAGCTTTCACGCCATCAGATCGCTCTTCGACGCCCGCGACCGGGCGGCCACGCCGGTGCGTGCCGGCCGCGGGCTTCG
>CAJQNJ010000074.1 GCA_905479685.1 uncultured Acidimicrobiales bacterium | reverse complement strand
GCGCTGCTGCCTGCCCTGAGTTGAAGGCCCCCTCTACCTTCGGGCCTGCAAACGCGTCACCGGCAAGGACGAGATGTCCCGGAGAACGGCGTGCGATCACACACGGGTCGGGGTGTGACACGAGTGGTCCGGCATACCGCCACTTCTGCAGCTGCACGTCCTGAACGATCGCATCGGCGATCCACGGCTGGGCGTCCTGTAGAAGATCGGAGATGATCACGTCTTTGTCGTCATCCCAGCGCTGCGCACTCACCGCTCCGTTCACATGGAAAGTCAGCGCCGGTTTGTCGCTGATCCCTTTCTGCTGATTGTCGGCAATGAAGGTGAACAAGTCCTGCTCGGTGCGCTGCAGAGCACCGGGCGGTGGGACAGCACCCGGTCGATCCAAGGTGACGAGAAGGGCAAAGGTCGGCTTGTAGGTGATCGAGCCCAGTGCGGATTCGATGGCGGCGTCCAACTCGACGCCGCCATCGCTGAGGAGGGCAAGTGTCTGGGGAACTGGTGCCGTGCTGATCAGGTTCTTTGCTCGCAGTGTTGTACCGGACTCGAGCGGTAGCGACCACTGGTCATCCTCAGGGGTGACTTCGGCAACCCGTTCGTGTTTGGTGATCACGCCGCCGGATGCTTCGACCTGTGCTGCGAGCCACTTGGCGAATGTGTTCATTCCGGAGGTGCAGCGATACCTGGGATACCCGTCCGGAGCGCCGAATCCATGGCACCAGATGTCGACTACACCATCGGCGATCGCACGGTCGACGACCGAGCGGAATGCATCGCCTCGCACCGTGAAGAACTGCGCTCCGTGATCGAGTGTTGCATCGCCGATTCGCCTGGTCGCGAGACGACCACCCACGCCCCGCCCTTTGTCGATCAGGTGCACCGAGCGCCCGCGGTCCAAGAGGACCTGTGCTGCGGCAAGACCCGAGAGGCCTGCTCCGATGATTGCGGTGTCTGTTGGCATGATCAGTAGATCTCTTTCGTGCGTCTTGTTCGTCGTAGTGCGATCGCGGGCAGCGGTGCTGGTTCAGAGCTCTCGAAGCCAGTGGCATTCATTGAACGAGGCGAGGGACTTCCGCCCGTCGGCCGAGGCCTTGATCCTCGTGATCGAGGTGTAGTGGGAGTCGAAATAGTGCATTGGGTCGACGCCGAGAAGATCGGCAAGCACCGACGAGATGACCCCGCCGTGGCATACCGCAGCGACCGTTTCCCCCGGGTGGTCGGCGATGATCTTGCCGATCGACTGGTGGACTCGCGTCTGGAATGAGGTGCCCGTGAGTAGGAGCGTCAACCTGTCGAGCTCCTCTCGGGTGAGGGGCCCGGTCTCCTCACCCGGGATGTAGCTCGGGTGGCCGAGATCGAATTCGGCGATGCCGTCGACGATGTTCGCGGTGTGACCGAACGCTTCGGCCAGCGGGGCTGCAGTTTCGATCGCTCGCTGCTGAGGACTCATGTACAACGCGTCGATCTTTTCGGGTCTCAGATACTCGGCCATCGCGACAGCCTGCCTGTGCCCGAGTTCTGTCAGGCCGGGGTCTGCGCCGCCGGGGTCGTGGTCGACTCGTTCGGGTCGCCCGTGTCGGATGAGTATCAGTTGCACTCCAGGCGAGCGTACCCTTGTCCTTCAATGAGGCCGACGTCGTGTGAGATCGATCTGGGCGCAATCGCCCACAATGTTCAGACGTTGATGTCGATGGTCGATCCGACACCGTTGTGCGCTGTTGTGAAGGCGGATGGTTATGGGCATGGAGCCGTACCTGTCGCTCGAGCAGCACTAGAGGCCGGGGCGCAATGGCTTGCAGTGGCCCTGGTCGAGGAGGGAATTGAGCTTCGGAACGCCGGCATCCAGGCACCCGTACTCGTGCTCTCCGAGCCGCCCCCGGCTGCGATGGCGTTGGTTGTCGAACATGGCCTGGTGCCCTCGTGTTACACCTCGGCAGGTATCGATGCGATGGCAACGGCTGCGAGGGGTCGGGGCCCCGTGGGGGTTCAGCTCGTCGTGGACACGGGTATGCGTCGGGTTGGTGTCGAGCCGGGTGCGTTCGCCGGGCTCGTGGCACAGATCGTGGGCGCGTCCGATCTCGTGTTGGATGGCGTGTGGACCCACTGTCCGGTTGCGGACGAGCTGGACAATCCGTTCACCGAGGCGCAGTTGTCTCGGTTCGATGATCTGGTGGCGGGACTCGATGCGGGTCTCCCGAGTCATGTCGGTAATTCGGCAGTGGCGATCACCCGCGCAGCCCGGACCGCAGCGATGGTCCGTTGCGGGATTTCGGTGTACGGGATCGATCCCGATCTGCCGCTTGCCGGGCTCGCCGATCTGCGACCAGCGTTGAAGCTCACTTCGGCGGTCTCGTTCATCAAGCCCATCGCCGCTGGTGATGGGGTTGGTTATGGCCTTCGGTGGACCGCTTCGGCCGACACGACGATTGCGACAGTTCCGATTGGATACGCCGACGGTGTCCGGCGAGACCTGGGTCTGCGGGGAGGCACGGTGTTGATCGGTGGAGCCCATCACCCGATTGTCGGAGTGGTCACGATGGATCAGCTGATGGTCGATGTCGGAGGTTCGGGCGTGGCTGTTGGCGACGAAGTGGTGTTGATCGGTGCGCAAGGTGAGGCGTCGATCTCGGCAGCTGATGTTGCAGCCACCCTCGAGACGATCCCGTACGAGGTTGTGTGCTCCATCAGTCAGCGAGTGCCGCGCACGTACGTTTGATTCGTGGGGCCGGTCGGAGCCGATGGGGGTTCGCTCCGGGACTCGATGCGCCGTCCCCCTGCAAATCGCAGGTTCGCTGGGTCGCAGAATGTCTGACCCTGGCCGATCGAGATATCCGGAGCATGGACGCAGTCTCCGTAGACTGTGCTGGTGATCAACGTGACCACGTTCTCGCCGGCCCAGACCGGTTCGCTCGCTGAGGTGCTTGCAGACCTTGCTGCACCCGGCGACGTCTTGGTTCTCGTCGGAGATCTCGGTGCGGGTAAGACGGCGTTCTCGAAGGCATATGGTGCCGCACTCGGGGTCGACGAACCGATGACCAGCCCGACGTTCACGCTCGCTCGGGAGTACGAGGGTCGCTTGCGATTGCATCACCTCGACGTGTACCGCCTCGAACAGATGTCAGAGGTTCTCGATCTCGATCTTCCCGAATTGCTCGACTCTGGCGGGGTCGTGCTCATCGAGTGGGGTGACGTGATCTTGCCGATGCTTCAGGCGGATTATCTCGAAGTTCGGTTCACGTTCGGGGAGGGTGATGACGACCGCCTGATCGAGTTGCGTCCCGTAGGCGAGCGTTGGATGGCGCGAACGGACCAGCTCGAAGCAGCCTGCGCTCTGCTCAGCGATGGATCGGGCGGGTCATCGTGCTAGTTCTCGGAATCGAATCAGCCACTGCGCAGGTCGGCGTCGCGATCGGCGGACACGAAGGCGTGCTGGCTTCGGCCCACTCCGCTCGCGATCGTCGCCATGCCGAGAGCCTGACGCCGCAGATCGAGTTCGTGTGCAGTCAGGCGCGCGTCGAGCTGAGCGAGATCGGTGTCGTGGCAGTCGATGTCGGCCCGGGTCTGTTCACCGGGTTGCGAGTTGGTATCGCCACGGCAATGGCCGTGGCGTACGGGCTCGGTGTCCCGATGATCGGTGTATCGAGCCTCGACCTCGGGGCCTTTGCTGTTGAACATTCGAGGCGCCTCATCGTGCCCTGTTACGACGCACGACGTGGAGAGGTGTTCACCGCGAATTACCGATCGGTCCCAGGGGGAGTACAGCGGCTGAGCGATCCAGTCGTCTGCACCCCCGACGAACTGCTCGCTTCATTGATGGCGAAATCCGAGGACGTGCTCATGCTGGGCGATGGGGCACAGCGTCACCGCGAGGTGTTCAGCTCGATCTCCCACGTCGAATTTGCCGGAACCAGCCTGCAATATCCTTCCGCTCGTTCTCTCGTCGACCTGGCGCACCCAAAAGCTCTTCGTGAAGAGTTCGTATTGCCCTCTGAGATCGAGCCGTTGTACCTCCGGCTCCCAGATGCCGAGATCAATTGGAAGACGCGCGATGGTCGCTGAACAAACTCGACCCTGCTCGGCTGTCTCTGACACCATCGTCGTACGACGCGCGGAGCTGCGCGATGTCCGCGACATACGCGCCCTCGATTCGAGGGTGTATCGCACACCGTGGTCGGAGAAGCTCACTGTTCAGCAAGTGACCGGCAACGGCCGAGTGCACCTGGTGGCTGAGGAATCTCACGTCGTCGTCGGACATGGCGGCATCGTGATCCTCGACGGTGATGCGCACATCACGACGATCGCGGTCGACCAAGCGCACCAGAGACGTGGCATCGCCGACATCTTGATGCGACGTTTGTTCGCCGCTGCTGTGGCAAATGATTGTGGCGCGGTGACGCTCGAGGTGAGGGCAAGCAACGCGGCGGCGATCTCGTTGTACGAACGCCACGGAATGGTGTCGGTTGGCATTCGGCCTGGGTACTACTCAGACGACGGCGAAGACGCGCTCATCATGTGGAGTAACTCTGTAGGGGTGGAGACCGATGCGTGAACGTGAAGGCGAAGCCGAAACAGGTAGTGCCCAGTTGATATTGGGCATCGAGACGAGCTGCGATGAAACCGCTGCTGCCGTGGTCGCCGATGGGCACGATGTGATGTCGAACGTGGTGTCGAGTCAGATCGACATCCACGCGCGTTACGGCGGGGTCGTTCCGGAGGTCGCGAGTCGTGCCCACGTCGAGATGATGACACCGGTGATCGCACAGTCGATGGTCGAGGCAGGAGTGGAACCAGGTGACCTCACTGCGATCGCAGCGACCGTGGGACCCGGTCTGATCGGTTCGCTCCTCATCGGTGTCAGCGCGGCCAAGTCACTCGCGCTCGTCTGGGACAAGCCGTTCGTTGCTGTCAACCATCTCGAAGCGCATCTTTATGCGTCCTTCCTCGAGGAACCTGACCTCGAGCTCCCGGTCGTGGTGCTGCTCGTGTCAGGGGGCCACACGATGTTGGTGCTCATGGAGGGCCATGGGCGGTACCGACTCCTCGGCCAAACTCTCGACGATGCGGCGGGGGAGGCGTTCGACAAGGTTGCTCGGTATCTGGGTCTTGGATACCCCGGCGGGCCGATCATCGACAAGATGTCGGCCGACGGTGATCGCGACGCAATCGCATTCCCGAGAGCCTTGTCGAAGCAGGGGTACGACTTCTCCTTCTCGGGTCTCAAGACGTCCGTGGTGAACCACGTCCGTAAGAACCCCGAAGCATCCGATGTTGATGTGGCGGCCTCATTTCAAGAGGCGGTCGTCGATGTGCTCGTCACGAAGGCACAGCGCGCTGTTCGTGAGACCGGCGCCAAGGGACTTTGTCTTGCCGGAGGTGTTGCAGCGAACTCGTCATTGCGAGAACGTGTGGTCGAAGCGGCTGCCGCCGATGGCATCAGGGCCTTCGTGCCCAGCCGTTCGATGTGCACCGACAATGCGGCGATGGTCGCAGCTGCCGGATGGTGGCGGCTTCACAGCGATGGTCCCGCTGGCCTCGACCACGGCGCTTCTTCGAGTCTGCGCTTGCCTACGTATGTGTGAATCGGCGATCAGGTGCGCGCGACGACAGCGGCTGCTTTTCTGAAGATGAGGCCCTCCGGGGCCGTACTTGCGCTCGTGTCGAGTTCGATGTTCGGCATCTGATCGAGCACCGCGTTGATCGCAGCGTTCGTTTCTGCCCGAGCGACATGAAGACCGACACATGTGTGCGGGCCCTGCACGAACGTGACGTGTTGGGCCAGGTTGGGGCGATCGATGTCGAACACATCGGGTTCGTCGAACACGTCTGGGTCGCGATTGGCGCCGAGGAGAGAGATGGTCACGAGATCGCGTTCGCCCAACTCGACTCCACCGAATGTGAATGCCGATGTCGTGTATCGATCGATCCACGCCGCCGCTGGTTCGAGTCGGAGCGACTCGTCGACGACCGCCGGTATCAAGGATCGATCATCCAGGACCCGGTCCAATGTTTCGGGATCAGACAGCAAGTGCCACAGCGCATTCGCGGTCATGGCTTCGGAGGTTTCGATGGCGCCGAACATCACGACGGCCACCGCGGCGGGAATCTCGTCGGGACGAAGTATCCGTTCGTCGACCAGCGTTCGAATGAGCGAGGCATCGTCGCTGCCCATGGCGTCGCCAACAGTTCGATACAGCTGGTCGAGGACGGTTTGTACGTCCGGACGGACCGGATCACCAACGGTTAGCGCAACGATTGCTTGGCCGAAGGCGCCGTACCAGTCGGCGACGTCCGCTGCATCGACCTCTGTGAGCCCCAAGACATCGAGAATTGTGCCGACGGCCAAAGGTCCAGCGACCGCGGTACGTAGTTCGATCAGGTCCGATGATCTGGCGTCGGACACCAGGATCTGTGCACGCGTATGTATGCGCTGTTCGAATTCTTCGCGAATGAACTTCGGACGGAAGGGTGCGGTGAAGGCGCTGCGGTGTCGGCCATGTTCGGGTCCATCGAGGCTGAGCATCGATGTGCCGAGGACTTTGGCCGTGGTGAAACGGTCATCGTCGACGGTGAAACGATCGGCATCGCGCATGGCCTCGATTGCAAGGTCGCGGCGCGTGATGAACCATGCGCCCAGTGCTGGTATCCAGGACACCGGCTCGGTTGATCGCATCTGTGCGAGGGTGCCGTACGGAGCCGTTCTCAGGTCTTCGATCGTCACCGATTCGCCGACGGGAAAGCGCCCGGAGATCGGTGTCTTGGCCACCGCGGAATCATACGCACAGCAGGTTGCATACGATGCAGCCTGTGCGTATCGTTAGCAGTCGCTAGGTGAGAGTGCTAACGCATGATTACCTGCAATTTCAGACAATATACCTGCAACTCGCCATAGGAGGCGTGAATGAATCTGCAGCCACTCGAGGACCGCATCGTGGTTCGTCCGGCAGCACCGGAACAGACAACCGCAAGTGGTCTGGTCATCCCCGATTCGGCAACCGAGAAGCCCCAACAGGGTGAAATCCTCGCCGCTGGCCCGGGCAAGCGTTCCGACCAGACCGGTGAGGTCATCCCAATGGACGTCAGCGTCGGAGACGTCGTCATCTACTCGAAGTACGGCGGTACCGAGATCAGCTCGGCCGGCGAAGACCTGCTCATTCTGAACGCTCGCGACGTGCTCGCGGTCGTCAAGTAGTCGAAGGACCATACACATGGCAAAGACACTCAAGTTTCATGAAGATGCGCGCCGTGGCCTCGAAGCGGGCGTAAACAAGCTCGCTGACGCCGTCAAGGTGACGCTCGGCCCGAAGGGTCGCAACGTCGTTCTCGACAAGAAGTTCGGCGCTCCGACCATCACCAACGATGGTGTTTCCATCGCTCGTGAAATCGAGCTCGAAGACCCCTACGAGAACATGGGCGCCCAGCTCGTCAAAGAGGTCGCAACCAAGACCAACGACGTCGCTGGTGACGGAACCACAACCGCTACCGTGCTCGCACAGGCCCTCGTCAAGGAAGGCCTTCGCAACGTGGCCGCTGGCGCGAACCCAATGGGTCTCAAGCGCGGCATCGAAAGAGCCGTCGCTGCAGCCGTTGAAGCCATCGCCGAACAGGCAGTGCAGGTCGACGACTCGAAGAGCAAGATTGCTCAGGTCGCGTCGATCTCAGCCGCTGATGAGACCGTGGGCAAGATCATTGCTGACGCCATCGACAAGGTCGGCAAAGACGGTGTGGTCACCGTTGAAGAGTCCAACACCTTCGGCATGGAGCTCGACTTCGTCGAGGGCATGCAGTTCGACAAGGGTTACCTCTCGCCGTACTTCGTCACCGACGCAGAGCGCCAGGAAGCAATCCTCGACGATGCGTACATCTTGTTCAACCAGGGCAAGATCAGCTCGGTTCAGGACCTCCTTCCGGTCCTCGAGAAGGTCATGCAGGCTGGCAAGCCACTCCTGATTCTCTCCGAGGATGTCGAAGGCGAAGCCCTCGCAACCCTCGTTGTGAACAAGATCCGTGGCACGTTCAACTCCGTTGCTGTCAAGGCACCGGGCTTCGGTGAACGTCGCAAGGCAATGCTCACGGACATGGCGATCCTCACCGGTGGCCAGGTCATCGCTGAAGAAGTCGGACTCAAGCTCGACAACGTCACGCTCGAAATGCTCGGTCAGGCACGCAAGATCGTCATCACCAAGGACAACACCACCATCGTCGAGGGCGCAGGCTCGAGCGATGAAGTTGCCGGTCGTGTTGCACAGATCCAGCGTGAGATCGACGACACGGATTCCGATTGGGATCGTGAGAAGCTGCAAGAGCGTCTCGCAAAGCTCGCCGGTGGCGTCGCTCTCGTCCAGGTTGGCGCAGCCACCGAGGTCGAGCTCAAAGAGAAGAAGCACCGCATCGAAGATGCGTTGTCGGCAACTCGCGCAGCGATCGAAGAAGGCGTCGTCGCTGGTGGCGGTACCGCACTGGTGCGTTGCAAGGCTGCAGTTGAGGCCGTCACTCGCAAGAAGAGCCTCACCGATGACGAGACAACCGGCGCAAAGATCGTGCTGGCCTGCCTCGACGCTCCGGCCAAGCTCATCGCCGACAACGCCGGCTTGAACGGCGCCGTCTGGGTGCAGCGAATCGAAGAAGCAGAGGGCCCGATGGGTCTGAACGCAGCCACAGGCGAGATCGTCGATCTCATCGCCGCTGGCGTCATCGATCCTGCCAAGGTGACTCGTGCAGCACTTCAGAACGCAGCGTCCATCGCTGCTCTGTTGCTCACCACCGAGGTGCTCGTCGTCGACCAGCCTGAGGCTGAAGGTGCTGGCGGCATGCCAGACATGGGCGGCATGGGCGGCATGGGCGGCATGATGTAACTGTCACTCGCCGCAATCGCAGCTTCGCTTTGCTGGGCTGCTCTGCGGTGAGCCGAAATCGACATCGTCGATGCGGTTAGGTGAGCCCTGTGCTCATCACAGTGTTGAAACGGGGTCTGGCTTCGGCCAGGCCCCGTTTCCGTTTTCAGGTTCTGTGCAGGGCGGGGTGCCGGATTGACGCCTACCGCTGCACAGATCTTCGATTCAGATCCGTTCGGGGGTGGTGGTTCAGAAGACGTCGGAGATCGCTTCCACGCCCGCCCAGATCATGCCCGGACCGACGAAGGCGACAACCACGATGACGAGCACGACGAACCAGGGAGCCTCATGCCACTCGTTCCGGAGACTCGCAAGCGCCCGGTGGAAGCGTGGATTGGTCTCGGCCTGCATGCGCGTCAGTCTCTCACAGATGGTCGAATGGGATGCTCCTCTCGAGAGCGCCGACACGAGAGCCGGTGGCTAGCATCGCTCTGTGGCCACACGACTCATCGAGATACCCCAGTGGGTCGAACTCGCGTCGACGGTTCGTGGGAGCAAGGATCCGGTGATGATCGGGCCCGGTGAGTCCCGATGGAACACGCGAACGCCCGACGGGATTGCGTCGTTGCATCTTGAGCGATGTTCGTTGAGCGAGGTGTCGGCCGAAGCGTGGGGCCCCGGTGCGGACTGGATGATGGCGCAAGCTCCCAAACTCTTGGGTGCGTCCGACGACATCTCTGGCTTCGAGCCACCACCTGGCCCGCTGGGCGATCGGTGGAGGAGCCATCCGTTCCTCATGTCGCGGACAGATCGCCTCTGGGATTCTCTTCTCGGAGCGGTGCTGGGCCAGAAGGTCCAAGCGAAGAACGCATACAAGTCGCGTCGCATGATTGCGCGCCGGTTTGGCGACGAGGCGCCCGGGCCCAATGGGGGCTCGGTTCTCCCGTCACCCGAGCGCTTTGCCGAGTTGGGGTACGCCGACTTACATCCGCTCGGCGTGGAACGAAAACGGGCCGAGATCTTGCTCCGGGTCGCGCGTGAGATGTCTCGTCTGACTGGCCTCGAGGATCGGCCGCCAGACGAGGTCCGTCGCCGTATCGAACACATCCGAGGAATTGGCCCGTGGACCGCTGGCATGGTCACTGCAACGGCGCTCGGGGATCCCGACGCGGTCCCGGTCGGCGACTATCACATTCCCAATACAATCGCCTGGCACCTGGCAGGTGAAGAACGCGGAGACGATGACCGAATGCTCGAACTTCTGGAACCCTGGCGTGGTCATCGATGGCGAGTGATTCGTCTTGCGAAGTCGACCGGTAGCGCGCCCAAACGTGGCCCGAAGCTCTCGCTCGTTGGTGATGGACTGCACATGGAGCGTCGCCGCCGATGAATGTCTTCACGAGTGTCTCGATCGATGGTGTTCCCCTGGATCCCGCCGAGGCTTCCATACCAGTCTCCGACATGGGATTCATTCGTGGCTTCGGGGTCTTCGAGGTGATCCACGGAATTGGTGGTCGATGTTTCCGCCTCGCGTCACATCTTGCCCGGCTGCAACGTAGCGCCGAGATGCTGGGGATCGAACTTCCAGCTCCAGAGGCGATTTCGGAGTGGGCGACGCGAGCGGCTGGTCATCACGACAATGGTGTCATCAGGATTCTGGTCTCGGCGGGTGACGATCCGTTCGAAGGAACGACACGGGTCGTCGTGACTTCGGAGCCCAGCCCCACGCCGGCGACCGAACTCACCCTGCTTCCTGTCTTTGCGCCGTGGCACTCCGACGGTGAACGTTGGGAACTCCTCGGAGCCAAGACGTTGTCATATGCGAACAATCTCGGCGCCCTTCGAGCCGCCGCGCTCGAAGGCTTCAGCGACGCCTTGTTGGTGGGACGAACGGGTCGAATCCTCGAAGGCCCCACATTCAGCGTCGCGTGGGTCGTAGAGGAAGAGGGCCGCACCGTCTACGAGACACCGTCGATGTCACTCGGCATCTTGGATTCGATCACTCGGCAGCTCGCACTCGATTCGGCTGGAGACGCGGGCCTCGAGATACGCGAGGTCGAGGTCGGATTGGATCGACTCGATGACGCCACAGAGTTCTTCGTGTTGTCGACGTTGCGCAAGGCGGTGCCCGTCACGGCGGTCGGGGAGCGCGTGTTCTCGCCAGGCCCAGCCACTCGGGATCTTCGCCGGGCGATCGAGGAGCGCACAATGCATGAACTGGCGAACGAGCCGAGGTAGTCCCGACGTCGGTAGCCTGTCCTCAATGGATGAACGACCACCAGTCTCACCTGTCAAGTTGCTGCATCAGTTCAACGACTGGGTCGAGGAAACCGAACTTCCCGGCCGGACGATGGCGTATCTGAAGACCGGCATGCTTCACGAAGTCCTCGCTGAACAGGAAGGCGAGGCGGCGGCAACAATGCTCGACTCGTGGAACAGTTGGGAAAAGGGGTCGGTTCGGCCCGAGGTGGTCCTCGAGGTCCTTCGTACCGAAGAACTGCCGAAACTTCTCGCCTCGCTCGCGGAGTCCTGAGGTCGGTGGTTGGTCGAGGTGGGCCGCAGGTCATCCCGCGGCCTGAGCAATGGAGATCGGTCGAGCCTGTGGGCCATGACATCGCCGAGAGGTCTCTTGCCCTCGACCGCATCGAAGAACGGGTCAGGAAGTACCAAGCGTCTGAAATCGTTCGCGGACCGGCGGTCGATCGTCCACGGGTCGTGGGAAGAAAGTCGGCCGTCCTGGTCGGTCTGTACGAATCGGCAGACGGCCCGTGCACCATCCTCACTCGACGACCGCTGCACATGCGCAAACACGCGGGAGAGGTCGCGTTCCCCGGTGGCGCACACGACGAGGACGACGAGACCCTCTGGCACACGGCCCTCCGGGAGGCACACGAGGAAATCGATCTCGACCCGCGTGTCCCTCGGTATGTAGGAGAGCTCGACCGGTTCGTCACCGGAGCCAGCTTCTCGCTCGTGCAGCCCCATGTCGCCGTGATGGACACCGTGCCGCCGCTCACCCGGTCACCCGACGAGGTCGATGAAATCTTGCATGTTCCTCTTGCTGAACTGATTCGTCCCGACGTGTTCAGACAGGAAGACTGGTTCTGGGAAGGTATGTGGCGCCGCATGCACTTCTACGATCTGATCGGCGACACGATCTGGGGTGCGACCGCTCTCATGCTCCACAATCTGCTCGAGGTCGTGGGAGCGCCGGAGACTGAATAGGGTTCCGGCTGATGAGCTACGACCCACCGATGAGCAACGACGATTTCCGACGTGCCGGTCATGACATGATCGACTGGATCGCCGACTACTGGGAGAGTGTCGAAGACCGGCCCGTGCTCAGCGAGGTGAAGCCTGGAGATATTCGGTCATCGTTGCCCGCACGCCCTCCCGAGTCCGCCGAACCATGGTCGGACATCATCGATGACGTCGACGAGTTGATCATGCCTGGCATCACGCACTGGCAGTCGCCCAACTTCTTCGGGTACTTTCCCGCGAACGCGTCGCCTCCCTCGGTGCTGGGTGAACTCCTCTCGGCCGGGCTGGGCGTCCAGGGCATGCTCTGGTCGACATCACCGGCGTGTACCGAGCTCGAGACACACATGTTGGACTGGATGCTCGATCTGTGCGGGTTGCCCGAGCGGTTCCGGTCGACTGGACCAGGCGGTGGCACGATCCAGGATTCTTCGTCCTCGAGCACGCTCGTGGCGATCCTTTCGGCTCGCGAACGCGTTGCCGGTCAGTGGCGAATGGGTGAACTCGTCGCGTATGCGTCTGAGCACGCGCACTCGGCCATGTTGAAAGGCTGCAAGATCGCGGGCTTGACGCACCAACAGATCCGGCTGATTCCAAGCGATGCCGATCACGCCATGGATGCCGTAGCACTTCGCGAGGCGATGGTCGACGACATCGCCGACGATCGCCGCCCGTTCTTCGTCTTGGCGACGTCGGGTACGACGTCGTCCACCGCGTTCGATCCCGTCGATGAAATCGCAGATGTGTGCAAAGACTTCGGCGCATGGCTACATGTCGATGGAGCATTCGCTGGCGCTGCGGCAGTGGCTCCAGAACTTCGTTTCGTGAATGCCGGGCTCGAACGAGCGGATAGCTACACCTTCAACCCGCACAAGTGGTTGCTCACCAATTTCGACTGCTCCATGTTCTACATAGCCGACAAGGGCCCCATGATCTCGGCCCTCTCGGTTATGCCTGATTACCTCCGTAACGCAGCAACAGACAAAGGAAGCGTGATCGACTATCGAGACTGGCAGGTTCCCCTGGGTCGGCGGTTTCGTGCGCTGAAGTTGTGGTTCGTGATTCGCACCCATGGTGCGGAGGGGTTGACCGATTTTGTACGGAGTCATGTTGAGATGGCCAAAGGATTCGATGCCGCAATTGCTGCGCACCCGAGCTACGAGGTTGTCGCTCCGACACGCCTGTCCTTGGTCACGTTTCGCCATCTCGGCGGGGACGCGGACAACGAGCGGATTCGTGACGCGATCAACAACAGCGGCCGCGCCTATCTGACACACACGAAGCTGAACGATCAGGTGGTGCTTCGGGCGGCGATCGGCGCAGTCCGGACCGAGCAGCGCCATATCGATGCGCTCGTTGCCCTCCTCGACGAACTCTCCTGACGGCATCGGACGAGCTGCAGCGTCGCGACTCGAAGATCGGCTCCACACCGGAGCTGTGGAGCCGATAGATTGACTCTTTCCTGAAACGGGGTTTGCCGAGTGGCTGAGATCGACATCGGAATGGGCAAGTCGGCTCGTCGTGCGTACGGATTCGAGGACATCACGATCGTTCCGTCCCGGCGCACGCGGGACCCCGAGGACATTGACCTGACCTGGGAGATCGACGCCTATCGGTTCGACCTTCCCTTCATGGCATCGGCGATGGACTCGGTTGTGAGTCCCGCGTCAGCAATCGCGATCGGGCGCCAGGGTGGCGTCGGGGTGCTCCACCTCGAAGGTCTCTGGACGAGGTACGAGGACGCCGATGCGGTGTTGGCTGAGATCAGCGAGCTCGATGACCGTGCTTCGATGCTTCGCATGCAACAGCTCTACGAGAAACCGGTCGACCCCGATCTGATTCTGGAACGGATCGCACAGGTGAACGCTGCCGATGTGGTGAGCTGTGCCGCGATCAGCCCTCAACTGGCCGCCGAACACATCGACGTCATCTTGAAGGCCGAACTCGGCCTCTTGGTGATACAACAGCCGGTCATCTCGGCCGAGCATCTTTCGAACCACGACTCCGAACCGCTCAATCTCAAAACGTTCATTCGTCGCCTCGAGCTTCCTGTGATCGTCGGCGATTGTGCGAGCTACTCGGCAGCGTTGCACTTGATGCGGACCGGCGCGGCGGGGATCCTGGTCGGTGTCGGAACCGGTCGGGCATCGACGGTTCGCCGGGTTCTCGGCATCGGTGGTCAGCAGGCGACGGCACTCGCCGATGCCCGTGCCGCCCGCATGCGTCACCTCGATGAGACAGGGGTGTACACCCATGTGATCGCCGACGGCTCAATGGCCACCGGTGGCGATGTCGCCAAGGCGATCGTGTGTGGCGCTGATGCGGTCATGCTCGGGGCCCCGCTCGCCGCTGCGACCGATGCTCCCGGACGCGGTTGGCACTGGGGTGTGCAAAGTGTGCACCCGACGGTTCCTCAGGGCGGTCGTATTGCCGTCGAGCCTCGGGGTTCGCTCGCCGAGATCATTCACGGACCATCACATGACGACGATGGTGCGCTGAACCTGGCAGGGAGTTTGCGCCAAGCGATGGCCATGTGTGGATACACCGACCTCAAGGACTTCCAAAAGGCAGAGATCCTGGTGAGCCAGCAGTGAACGAACACGATCCAGCTCGTGAGTCTGTTCTGGTTGTCGATTTCGGAGCGCAGTACGCCCAACTGATCGCACGTCGCGTTCGCGAGGCGAACGTCTACTCCGAAATTGTTCCCCACACGATCAGCGCTGCGGAGATTCGGACGAAAGCGCCCACTGGGATCATCTTCTCCGGCGGTCCGAAGTCGGTCCACGTCGATGGGGCGCCAATGATCGATCCCGAGGTGTACGACCTCGATGTTCCTGTGCTCGGCATCTGTTATGGGGCCCAGCTCATTGCGCATCAAAACGATGGCACGGTTGGCCGCAACGAGCGCGGGGAGTATGGGCGCACCGAGTTGTCGGTGAACGAGGCGTCCGGTGTGATGCTCGATGGCACCCCACCGGGACAGACCGTTTGGATGAGTCACTTCGACGCAATCACGGAGATGCCTGACGGCTTCACTGTCACCGCCCGCACGCCCGATTCGCCGGTCGCTGCGTTCGAGAATGACGTGCGCCGTCTCTACGGGGTCCAGTTCCATCCTGAGGTGGGACACACCGACTTTGGTCAACATGTCATCGAGCAGTTCTTGACCGAGGCATGTGGTGCCGATCGTGATTGGACCATGGCGAGTGTGATCGACACACAGATCGAGTTGATTCAGCAGCAGGTCGGAGACTCCGGTCGGGTGATCTGCGCGCTCTCGGGTGGCGTCGACTCTGCCGTCGCTGCAGCACTCGTCCACAAAGCGGTCGGCGATCGGTTGACCTGTGTATACGTCGATACCGGGCTGATGCGAAAGGACGAGTCCGAGCAGATCGTCGAGACATTCGAGCGGAATCAGCACATCGAGCTGATCCATGTGAGCGCCGCCGAACGGTTCTTCAAACACCTCGTTGGTGTCACTGACCCGGAGGAAAAGCGCAAAGCGATCGGAGAGCAGTTCATCCGAGTGTTCGAGGCCGCCAAGGCACAGGTGACCGATGCTCACTTCTTGGTGCAGGGAACCCTCTACCCCGATGTGATCGAATCCGGGACGAGCGACGCCGCAAAGATCAAGAGCCACCACAATGTCGGTGGCATTCCCGATGACATCGAGTTCGAACTCGTCGAGCCGTTGCGCGCCCTGTTCAAGGACGAGGTGCGCGCAGTGGGGACCGAGCTGGGACTTCCCGACGAGATCGTCTGGCGACAGCCGTTTCCTGGCCCCGGCCTCGGAGTTCGAATCATTGGTGAGGTCACTCCAGAACGGGTGGCCCTGCTCCAAGAAGCCGATTTCATCTTTCGAGATGAGCTCCGCAAGGCAGGCCTCGAACGAGAAATCTGGCAGGCATTCGCTGTGCTGCCTGGTGTGAACTCGGTTGGTGTTATGGGTGATGAGCGGACGTACGCCGACGCGGTGGTCCTTCGCGCGGTCACGTCCGAGGACGCAATGACCGCAGATTGGGCGCGACTGCCGTACGAGCTTCTCGACACGGTCGCGAGCCGCATCATCAATGAGGTTCCCGGAGTGAATCGGGTCGCATACGACGTGACGTCGAAGCCGCCGGGCACGATCGAGTGGGAATGAGCGATACTCCGGCTCCACTTGGAACCGATCCCGGCGAGGACGCGATCGCGGGGATGGCTCTGTTCGGTCGAGTTCTTCTTCAGGTAGATGACGAAGACCTCGAGCGCGAAACCCCGTGTGAGGGTTGGGACGTGCAGGCCCTCATCAGTCACGTGGTCCTCGCTGATGCCGCTGTCCCCCTGCTCTTTGCGGGCGAGCCGCTCGAGGCCACGATGGTCATCGACACGTCAATTCTGGGCCCGAACCCGGTCGCGACCTGGCGGGGCACAGCGCTGGCCGCCATCGAGGCCTTCCGAGCGCCGGGTGCAATGGAGCAGTCGGTGCAACATCCGATCGGCGCGCGGTCGGGTGCTGTTGTGGCCCGGTTTCGACTTGTCGACCTGTTGGCCCACACCTGGGACCTTGCAACCGCCATCGGCGTAGAGATCGAGATTCCTGAAGCGTTGGCCGATGCGGCACTCGAGTTCCTGTATCCGATGCGCGATCAGCTCAAGGAGTCGCAGGTCTTCGGTGCGCCCATCGCGCCACCCCCGGACTCCGGGGCCGTCTTGCGACTTCTCGGATTACTCGGTCGCACCGCCTGGTAGGCGCCACCATGCACCAGCCGTGGAGCGGACGTCGACCGGACGTGTCGGCGAGTGTCAGCTGATGAGATCGAGGGTCCAGGCACCAGCGGGACGTGTGTTGCCTTGTTCGGTCCGTCCAAACACGTAGACGACGTCGTCGAATTCGTCGATTGCCCACAGTTCCGTGAACCCATCGACCTGCAGGTCCGGGGTCGCACGAGTGGTCCAGACGTCGTCGCCCAGGTCTTGTGCAGGGAGTAGCTCCCACAGGGCGCCGTCGCGATCGGTCTCACCGAGAACATCGCCGACGACGACCACACGACCTCCATCGACAACCGCGATCGAGCGCGCGATTCCGGTCGTTCCCCGGATCGGCAGATTGTGAATGAATCCGGTTCCGTTCGTATCCGTCACGACCGCGAACGGGGTCGGCCCTCCGGACGCGTTCTTCTCCCCGACGGCGATGATGCGCTCGCCGGCGATCGCAACACTGTGAAACACCGAGTTCGAGATGGGGGTGATCAGGTTCGACCAGGTGCTCTCACGACGAATCAGAAGTACTGCGGCGTCCTCGCCATTGGTCAGCTCTGCCCCGACGGCTACGGCAAGTTCGTCCTCGACAGCGACGTCATTGAGGACGCCGTCCGCACCGGTTCCGACATCGATGGCCGACCACGTAGGTGTCGCCCAGCCTGCGCCTTCGGCCAGTGTCCAGAGTCCCATGACGAGATTGTTGCCAGCGCCGCGACTGCCCACGACGATGAATTCCTTCCCATCGGGGTCGCCCGATGCTCCTCGAAGGCTCTCTCGCGCGGCGGTTTGGAACGACGGATCGTTGGCTGGGCGCAGGAACCGTGCTTGGTCACCGATCCAGGCAATGCCATTGGTTCCGCCGCCTCCCTGGTTCTCTCCGACAGCGAGAAGCTGCTGGCCGTCGAGCACTGCGATATCCCAGAGACGCTGATTCGACGCCGAGAGTCCCTCGTCCTGTGCGAAGTCCGAGCGCATCCGTATAGTGCGTTCGCCGTCCACAGGACCCAAGGTCCACACGACCGATCGTTGCTCGCTGACCTCTTCGCCGTTGCCTGCACCTCCGACCATCGTGAGTCCGAAGGAGTTGGCCACCGATGCGAAGATCACCCCTTCGGTTCCGCCAGGTTCGGAGAATGCAGGGTCATCGAGAGCCACGAACTCGGCGACTCGAGGTGTCAGACCCTCATCTCCAGGTTCGACCGTGGGATCAGCCGTCGGGTCGGCGTCCTTGGATCGGTCGACATATTGCCAGGCGAAAACGCTTCCGCCCACCGCTCCCACCAGCACGAGGAGGCCAACGAACCATGGCCATCGACGACGCCTGGTCGGGGCCATGTCTTGCTTTGGCTCGGGCGGCAGGGGCGGCTCGGGTGGCAGGGGCAACTCGGGCGCAGCGCCCGGCCAAATGGACTCGGGCACGACGGCACTGGTCGCCTGATCACCTGGAATGTCATCACGCGCGGTTTCGTCGGTCGAGGTTGCCAACGAGTTCGTGGACGTCGGCACGATCATCTCCGTGTCGATTCCAACTCCGATCTCGGTTGGCGTCCGCCCCATCTGAACTTCGACGTCGTTCAGTCGACGACCGAACGACTCGGCAGACTGCGGCCGATCTGCGGGGTCCTTCGCCAGGACTTCGTCGAGAAGGTTCGAGAGCGGTTCTGGAATGTCGAACTGGGCAAGGGGTGGGGCCGGGTGATCGAGAATCCGTCGGATCACCGTTGCTTTGTTGTCTGCGGCAGCAGAGGTGAATGGAGCACGCCCGAGCAACATTTCATAGAGCGAGATGCCGAGCTGGTAGATATCGCCCCGACCGTCGAATGGCTTGTTGTGAAACACCTCGGGAGGTGTGTATGCCAAGGTGCCAATGATCGATTGCGCTGCGGTGACCTGACTCTGGCCGACCAGCCGGGCGATTCCGAAGTCGCTGAGCTTCGCCAGGTTCTCGTCGAGCAGGATGTTCGCGGGTTTCACATCTCGATGAAGAACTCCGCTGCGATGGGCGATGTCGAGCGCGGCGCAGATCTGTACGCCGATCTCGACGGTCCTCGTCCAGTGGAGTGCGCCACGTTCGTCGATCTTGTCGCGGACCGACCCACCATCGATGTATTCGAGGACGGTGTAGTGCTGGCCATCGGCGGTCTCGCCTGAGTCATAGACGCGGACGATGTTCGGATGTCCGCTGAGCGCACGTAAGGACATGCGTTCTCGTTCGAACCTGCGGAGATCGTCGGGTTTCGACGCGTGCTCGTGGAGTACCTTGATTGCGGTCTTGCGACCGCTGAGGTCATCGGTTGCGAGGTACACCGAGGCAAAACCGCCCGACCCCAAGAGCGCAATGATGGTGTAACCCGAGATGTTGGGTTCTGCCACCGCGTGCTCCTCGTCTCCTGACCCCTCTGGTGTCGGGGAATCGGGGAATCGAGCCTTGATTCTTGCACGTTTGCTCGAGTGCTCTGCTGCGTGCCAGTTGAGGGTCGCGCTCGTAGGGTGATTGGTGATGGGCGCGCTTGGTTCACTCCTGTTCCTCACCCGCCGCCTCTCATCTGAGCAGCGCTGGCTTCTCTTCGCATCACAGGTTTGCTTGGTGTTCTCTGTTGTGCTCGAGCTCATGATCCCTCAGCAGATCCAGCGCATCATCGATGACGGCATTCGAAATGAGGATGTTGGCGTGATCGCATCGACGTCCGCGATCATGCTCGGATTCACGGTCACCTCTGCGTTGTTTGCGATTCTTGCCGCGGGCCTCGGGGCACGAATCGCGACACAGACCGCCCATGAGCTCCGAGTGGGGATCTACAAGAAGGTGACGACGTTCTCCTTCGGGGATCTCGATCGATTCCAGACCGGGCCGCTTCTCGTGCGACTGACGAGCGATATCGCGATTGTCAGAAACGGGTTTCTGATCGCGATCGTCATGATCATCCGCTCGCCGGTGATGCTGATCGGTGCTGTCGGCTTGGTGGCGTTCGAGACGCCGCAGCTGCTCGTGCCGACGCTGATGGTCGTCGGGGCCATGGCTGCGCTGATCCTCGTCATCGTGCCGAGTTTGAGCCCGCTCTATGCAGCACAGCAGCATCGACTCGATCGGCTGAACACCGTGTTGCAGGAGAACCTGGCCGGAGTACAAGTCGTCAAGAACTTCGTGAGGCAACCCCTCGAGATCGAGCGATACAGCGAACGGAATGACGATCTGTATGACGCGGCGATCCGTCCAGCAAGGAGGATCGCAATCATGGAGCCGAGCTTCATGACCTTGCTGTACCTCGCTGTTGCGGGTGCCCTCTTCGTTGCTGGCAGGTCGGAGACGTCGCTCCTCACCGCTGGCGAGCTGGCGACGTTCTTCAACTACTTGCTGACGGCGATGTTGCCGATCGCGTTCTTGGGATTCGTGTTGCCCGAGCTCGGTCGTATGGCCACGTCCCTACAGAGGTTTGTCGAGATCGAGGAGACAGTCCCAGAGGTGGCCGAGCACCCTTCACCCACTCGTGTCGCCTCGTTGACAGGCGCGATCGAGTTCGATCACGTTTCTCTTCATTACCGAGATGCAACCGGTGAGCCAGCGGGCCCGCCAGTCCTCGAGGATGTTTCGTTCTCGATCGACGCAGGCGAGACGGTCGTGATTCTCGGCTCGACGGGTTCTGGGAAGACGTCGCTCGTGAACTGCATCCCGCGTTTCTACGACGTCACTTCGGGAGCGGTTCGACTCGATGGGCACGACGTTCGAGACCTGGCGTTTGCTGACACCCGCGGACAGATCGCCGTCACGTTGCAAGAGGCGCGGCTGTTCAGCGGCTCGATCGAACGAAACATCACGATGGGTGCCCCTGATGCGACACGCGAACAGATTGTCGAAGCCGCCGAAGCCGCCGATGCGGCGACGTTCATCTCGGCGCTTCCCAACGGCTATACCGCCGATCTCAGCGAGAAGGGGACCAATCTGTCGGGCGGACAGCGCCAACGAATCGCTTTGGCACGAGCGCTCGTTGGTCGACCTCGAATCATCATTCTCGACGACACGACATCTGCAGTCGACGTAGCGACCGAATCTCGTATTCAATCGCAGCTCGCGGCCCGGTTCGCCGGTTCGACGGTGCTCATGGTGGCCCAACGCGTCTCGGCCGCGCTGAGTGCAGATCGCGTGCTCCTGCTCGAAGATGGCCGGCTCATCGGCAACGGCACCCATGAGGAGCTTCTCGAGTCGAACGATCTGTATCGAACGATTGTCGAGTCGCAACTCGGGCCTCTCGACGAGGTCGCAGCGCTCCTGGGCGATGGTGGGCCGCCATGACCGCCTCACGAACGCCCCGCGCGCGCTCGCTTCCCGATGGTGGTGTGCTGTCGACACTTCGGCGATTGTCGACGTACCTGTTCGTGCGGCCGTTGGTCGTGGGGACAGCGATCTTCCTCCTCCTCGTAGCGCTGATCGTCCAGTCAATTCAGCCTCTCCTGTTCGGCAGAGCCGTCAATGATCTTGCGAATGGCTCCACGGAGTCACTCGACGAACAGGCGCTTGTGATCGTCGTTCTCGCCCTGATCACATGGGTATTTCGGTGGACGGCGGCCAACCTCGTGGCAATTGCAGCGCAGGCTGCGATGAAACAACTACGCCAACAGCTCTTCGAGAAAATGCAGACGTTGTCGCTCGGGTTTCACGAGAGCCGCTCGACAGGTGAGCTGATGAGTCGCATCACGAGCGACACGGAAGTGATCAACACGTTCCTGTCCTTTTCGCTGTTCGGTCTCGTTTCAGCGGCCATCCAGCTGATCGCGGTCACGATGATCATGATCTTCATCGATGTGACCCTCACGATTGTCGTCGTTGCGCTGGCACCGGTCTCCCTGCTCGTGATGGCGATCGTCGGACGCCGGACAGCTCGGAACTTCAGCGCGCTTCAGCAGTCGGTCGGTCGGATCAACGGGTTCCTCGAGGAGCGGGTCACGGGCCAAAAGACGCTTCAGGCGTATGGACGAGCACCGGCGTCCATCGATGAGCTCGAGGCGTATTCCGAGGAGGCGAGAGATGCGGATGAGAAGGCCTCCTTCCTGGCCTTCACCGTCATGCCATTGGTTCGCCTCGTGAGTAACGCGGACGTTGTTGCACTCGCCCTGATCGGCGGCATTCGTGTCGTTCGCGGGGCGACCAGTATTGGCTCGGTCGTGTCGTTTCTCGGATACGCCCAGCAGTTCTCGGCACCCATCGGGCAGATCTCACGGTCGATGAATCAGGCAATTCAAGCGTCGTCGGGGGCGGCGCGGGTGTTCGACCTGCTCGACGAACAGCCCTCGATCACCGATGGACCAGACGCACGTCCGATCACCCACGCAGATGGTGACGTCGTGTTCGATGAGGTCGACTTCTCCTACGTCGAAGGACAGCAGATTCTGTTCGACAACTCGTTCCATGCCCAGCCAGGAAAGACCATTGGGCTGATCGGTCCGACGGGAGCTGGCAAGTCGACCATCATCAACTTGATCGGTCGATTCTACGAGATCGACGACGGCGAGATCAGACTCGACGGTCAGCCGATCGCCGAGCTTCGGGTGTCGGACCTCCGGCTTCGGGCCGCCGCGGTTCTGCAGACGCCCTTTCTCTTCAGCGAGTCCGTCATGTACAACCTGAAGTACGGCCGGTCATCTGCGACCGATGAAGAGTGCATTGAAGCTGCCAAAGATGCCAACGCACACGGTTTCATCGAACGGCTGCCGGACGGGTACGACACCGTATTGGCCGAGAGCGGCAACAACCTGTCCCAAGGTCAACGGCAGCTGTTGACGATCGCTCGGGCGATTGTCGCCAGACCCGACGTGCTGATTCTCGATGAAGCAACGTCGTCGGTCGATACACGAACCGAGCGAGAGATCCAGCTCGCGATGCGCCGGCTGATGGCCGGTCGGACGTCGTTCGTCATCGCCCATCGGCTTTCGACCGTCCGAGATGCAGATCTGATCATCGCGCTCGATGGAGGACGCATCCAGGAGTCGGGCACACACGAGGAGCTGATGGCTGCGAAGGGCTTCT